>JBGOYM010000025.1:0-13689 GCA_041479675.1 Candidatus Methanoperedens sp. | reverse complement strand
AAGATGCTGATGATATCATAACCGAGACCGTGGAAAACGGCAGACCTGTTGATAGGCTGCTTTACAGGGATCCTGTAACAGGTGAGAAAAAGACACATGAAGCAGATATACCCTTTTACCAGAAGCAGATGCGCCTGACCATCGGGAAAAATACTGTCATAGATCCCACCAGTATCATGGACTATATTGCAGCAGGCGGCTACAGTGCGCTCGCAAAAGCCCTTTATGAAATGACGCCTGACGCAGTGATTGAGGAGATAAAAAGGTCCGGGCTGCGCGGGAGAGGCGGCGGCGGTTTCCCGACCGGCGTCAAATGGGAATCTACCCGCAACGCACCGGGTGATAAGAAGTATGTTATCTGCAACGCGGACGAAGGCGACCCCGGAGCCTACATGGACAGGAGCATCCTTGAAGGCAATCCGCACAGTGTTCTTGAAGGCATGATCATCGGCGCCTATGCCATTGGTTCGCACGAGGGATATGTTTACGTAAGGAACGAATACCCTCTTGCGGTAAAAAACATTACGATCGCCATCCAGCAGGCGCGCGAGCTTGGTATTCTCGGTGATAACATCCTGGGCTCAGGGTTCGATTTCGATGTCAGGATAAACAGGGGCGGCGGGGCGTTCGTGTGCGGCGAATCCACGGCGCTCATGGCGTCACTTGAAGGCAAACCCGGTGAACCAAGGGCAAAGTACATCCATACATCAGAGAAGGGATTGTGGGATAAGCCCTCAAACCTGAACAACGTGGAGACATGGGCTAACGTGCCGCTTATAATAAACAACGGCTCTTCCTGGTTTTCGAGCATAGGCACAGATTCAAGCAAAGGGACAAAGGTGTTCAGTCTTGTGGGAAAGATAAACAACACCGGTCTTGTAGAGGTGCCCATGGGGATCACCCTTCGCGAAATAATATTCGATATCGGTGGCGGCATCCCTGGCGGCAGAAAATTCAAGGCTGTCCAGACAGGCGGTCCAAGCGGCGGCTGCATACCCGAGTGCCTGCTTGACCTTCCTGTTGATTATGAGCGGCTGACAGAAGTCGGCTCAATGATGGGTTCAGGCGGGATGATAGTGATGGATGAGGACAACTGCATGGTGGATATCGCAAGGTACTACATCAATTTCCTGCAGGAGGAATCGTGCGGCAAGTGCGTACCATGCCGCGAGGGACTGTTCAGGCTGGGAGAGATACTCACAGATATTACGAAGGGCAGGGGAAGAATGGAAGACATCCCGCTGATAGAGGACATCTCAGGAATGATGAAAGATGCGTCCCTGTGCGGTCTTGGAACAACGGCTCCAAATCCTGTGATGTCAACGCTGAACTATTTCAGGGATGAGTACATTGCGCACATAAGGGACGGTAAATGCCCGGCTGGTGTGTGCAGGGAACTCATAACTTTCAGCATAGACGCAGATAATTGCACAGGCTGCGGCGTATGCTTGAAGAACTGCCCGTCAGGCGCTATCACGGGTGAGAAAAAACAGGTGCATGTACTCGACGCAAAGAAGTGCACTAAATGCGGCATCTGCTATGATTCATGCAGGTTCGATGCTGTGAAAAAGGAGTGATCGCAATGTCTGAAAAGAATATCCAGAGGGGCGAAATGGTAACAATCACGCTCAACGGCGCCCAGGTCAAGGCTGATCCGGGATGGAGCCTGCTTGAGGCGATACGGTTCTATGGTCTTACTATCCCTACGCTCTGCTATGATGAAGGGCTTACACCCTATGGAGGGTGCAGGCTCTGTGTTGTGGAAGTAGGAAGCGGTAAGAGAGCAAAGCTCGTGGCGTCATGTGTGCATCCTGTAAAAGAAGGGCTAGAGGTACGCACGCACAGCAACCGCGTGTTAAAGACGCGTAAGATGATCCTTGAGCTTCTCATCGCAAGGTGCCCGGGGTCTAAGAAGCTTCAGGACATGGCTGCGCTGCTTGAACTCAAAGAGGTCAGGTTCAGACCGCTTAATGATGACTGCATCCTGTGCGGGCTTTGCGTGCGCATGTGCGAAGAGCAGATGGCTGCTAAGGCAATAGGTTTTGCAGGAAGAGGAGGGGACAGATACATCACCACTCCTTTTGATCTGACCTCTGAAGAATGCAGGAAGTGCGGTGCATGTATGTATATCTGCCCTGCCTGTGAACTGAGGTGCCAGGGCCCGGATGCGGAAACCACACTGTGCAGCGGGTGCATCAACACCGAGCCTGTCTGCGCAAGCAATTTCGATGATGCCATGTGCTTCATGGTGCCGTGTCTATCGTGCGTGAAAAAACCGGAGGATGTTAAATAACGATTAAAATTAGAAAAAAAATGTCAGGAGGATCAATATGTCATTAACAAAAGTAAATGCAACGGCGGCAACGCTGACAAAGAATAGAACTGAAGGCTCAATAAGCCCCATAAGCGGCATGTGTGTAACATGCGTGGACGGATGCATCGGTATGTGCGAGATAGGCAAATCAGCCTATCGCGGTACTGAGGTCATCTATCCCCAACCTTTCGGTATCATTACCGCAGCTTCTGAGAAGGATTATCCCATAGACCTGAGCCATTTCAATATCCTTGGTACTGCTGTGGGAGCGCATGGAATAGAGGCCGACAGCAACGTGGCGATATTCCCGAACGTGGACCTTGAGGTCAGGATTGGCAAGGAAAAGGACATCAAGCTCAGGCTTCCATTAATAATCCCGGGTCTCGGGAGCACCGCAGTAGCAAAGAGCAACTGGGACGGGCTTGCGATTGGTTCTGCAATTTCCGGAGTTCCTCTTACGATAGGTGAGAACGTGTGCGGTATGGACCCCAAGTCTACTATCGAGGACGGAAAGATCGTGGATTCGCCCGAGCTTGAAAGCAGGGTGAAGATGTACCGGGACTGGCAGACAGATGGTTACGGTGATATCATATTGCAGGCGAACGTGGAAGATACAATACTGGGCGTGCAGGAATACGGGTTAGAGAAGCTTGGAGTTGAGACCGTGGAGCTGAAATGGGGGCAGGGTGCAAAGAACATAGGCGGCGAGGTGAAGCTCAACAGCCTTGAGCGGGCAAAGCTGTTAAAGAGCCGCGGATACGTGGTGCTGCCTGACCCGACCGACCCTGACGTTGTTGCGGCGTTCAATGCAGGCAGCTTCCATGAGTTCGAGAGGCACAGCCGTGTAGGCATGGTCACGGAAGAAGGATTCATGAAGCGTGTGGAAGAACTGCGCGACGCTGGAGCAAAGCATGTGTTCCTGAAGACAGGCGCATACAGACCCGCCGACCTTGCAAGGGCTGTAAAATATGCCAGCAAGGCTGAACTTGACCTTTTGACAGTGGACGGGGCAGGCGGCGGCACCGGGATGAGTCCCTGGAGGATGATGAACGAATGGGGCATCCCGCAGGTGGAGATATATTCGCTTCTTTACAGGTATATCAAGAAACTCGAAGACAGAGGCGAGTTCGTGCCAGATGTCGCTGTAGCAGGAGGACTCACCATGGAAGACCATATCTACAAGGCCCTCGCGCTTGGCGCCCCGTATTTCAAGATAGCAGGGATGGCGCGCGCACCTCTTGCTGCCGCGATGGTGGGTAAGACCATAGGCAGGAAGATAAATGAAGGTAAGGTGCCTGTGTACATCAGCAGGTTCGGGAATAACGTTGATGAGATATTCATAACCGCGCCGCAGCTCAAGAAGACGTACAAGGGCAGGTTCGGAGATATCCCGCCCGGAGCTATTGGAGTATATACATATTTCCAGCGACTTGCGCAGGGCCTGCGCCAGCTTATGACCGGTAACAGGAAGTTCGCTTTGAGTTACATAGAGAGAGGCGATATCGCGGCTATCACGAAAGAAGCCTCTGATGTTTCAGGGATCCCGTACATTATGGATGTGGACAGGGACGAAGTTGAAGTGATTCTAAATTCTTGAATCGCTTTCAAAGATGCAAAACTTATTAACTTGAAAGATATATCAAATAATCATGGTGGAGCATGAAACATGATAGTTAAACATCATGAAAGAATACATTCAGACGAAGGGAACCTTTGTAAGAAATGCATGAGCGAACTTGAGAACCTGTACATCTACCTTGAACTGTCGACAGAAGAACTTGACCTTCTGGATATGCCGAGGCGTTCATTTACCGTTCATTTTCCCGTGCACATGGACTCGGGGAAAACGAAAATGTTCCTGGGGCACAGAGTACAGTATAATGATGCAAGAGGTCCGACCAAAGGAGGAATAAGGTTCCATCCAGAGCTGACACTTGACGATGTGAGGAACCTTGCTTTTCTAATGGCGCTAAAATGTGCCGTTGTGAACATACCGTTCGGGGGATCAAAAGGCGGGGTCGTTGTGAATCCGAAGGAACTCAGCAGGAGAGAGCTTGAACTTGTGACCAGGGGTTACATCCGCGCGATCGCTGACTACATAGGACCTTACAAAGACATACCTGCTCCCGATGTTTACACTGATGAAAAGATCATGGCCTGGATACTGGATGAATTTGAACGGATAAAGGGAGAGCATGTCCCGGGGGTCGTGACTGGAAAACCCATCGAACTCGGGGGAAGCAAAGCCAGGAGCTATTCCACATCCCTGGGCGGCATCCACGTACTTGAGGAAGCCATGAAAAAGACCAAAATGAATAAGACAGGATCCGACATCGCGATACAGGGATTCGGGAACGTGGGTGAGAACACGGCGCGCATACTTCATCAGACCGGGTATAAGATAACCGCGGTAAGCGACTCCAAAGGCGGCGTAATGAACGATGAAGGTCTTGATATCCCCGAATTGATGGAACATAAACAAAAGACCGGAAGTGTAATGGATTTCAGGGGCGGCAAGAACATAACGAACGAGGAACTGCTCGTATCTGATTGTGACATACTCATCCCTGCCGCGCTCTCTGAGCAGCTCAATGAATATAATGCAAAAGATGTAAAGGCAAAGCTTGTCCTGGAACTTGCCAATGCCCCCACAACAATAGAGGCGGACGGGGTATTCCAGGATGAAAAAATACTGGTCATTCCCGACATCCTTGCCAACGCCGGGGGCGTTGTTGTAAGTTTTTTTGAATGGGTCCAGAACCTGAACAACGATTACTGGGAGGAAGATAAGGTGCTGGAGAAGCTAAAGTCCACCATGGTAGCTTCTTTCAATGATGTATATGGAATTTGCACTGAAGAGAATAGCAGCATGAGGCGCGCGGCATACCAGCTCGCTGTAAAAAGGATACTGCACGCGGAAAGATTGCGCGGGAACCTATAAAGCACGGGCGCTTGCAGCTATCGTTCTAATTTTTTTCCTGCAGTATCGTGCACCCACCACTCGCCCTCAAGCGCATGCTCTTTCTTCCATATCGGCACTTCAGCCTTGAGCCGTTCTATTGCTTCTCGCAGCACCGGGAACATCTGCTCCCTGTGACCTGCAGCCACAACGATATGCACGATATCCTCTCCCTTCTGGATTATCCCTGTCCTGTGATACATCAGAACTTCAACGATACCCTCTTCCTGTTTTAGCGCAGAGCAAATCTCATCCATTTTTTGCCTGGCAACTTCACCGTACGACTCAAATTCAAGGAACTCGGTGCGGGAATTCTCTGAAACCGCCCTGACTATGCCTGTGAACGTGCCGATAGCTCCTGTTTTCTCGATCTTGCCTGAACGTCTGATCTTTTTTACAAGAGATTCAAGCGTATGATATTCCGGCTGCTTCTGTACCAGATCCACGATGGCATCAATATCTGCGTTCTCCTGTCTATCCAGCCTGAGAATGATGTTCGGTACTTCAACATCGCCAAGCGCTATTTTACCAAGCGCGCTCTCCTTCCATCCCTCCACCACAGCAAAATCCATACCCTCATCTGCGAGTTCAATAAGGGCGCGGTCAAGGCTGTTCTCATTCGAGAATTTTACAAGCTCGTGCGGCGTAACCCCTATCACAACATCCGCGCCTGCTCTGGCATGTTTCCAGGTATCAGTGTTGGGCGTGTGCAGGCTGTGGTCGTGCAGGTGCTTGATCGTACCAACTGTCCCATGCTTCTTTAGCGCCTTTACAAGCTGTTCCACTAATGCAGTCTTACCTGTTTTTTTATAACCCACAACAGAAATTATTTTCATGAACTACATGGTTTCTGGCGCAACTATCCCGAGCGTGTCAAGTGTATTTGCAAGCACGATGCGGGAGCATTCAACAAGCGCAAGTCTCACAGCCCTGAACTCTGGTTCTGCGCTTATGACGGGGACATACCTGTAGAACTGGTTAAAGGCGTCGGCAAGTTCCCGTGCATAGATGGCGATAAGGTTTGGCTTTAGCTCGCACGCAGCTTTATCGATGGCGTTCTCAAATCCTGCAAGTTTCTTGATGAGCGCAGTCTCCTGCTCTTCAAGCAGAACTCCTGCATCGAAGTTCTCAAATGACATACCCTCATCCTGCGCGTTCCTGATTATGCTGCACGCCCTTGCATGAGCATACTGTATGAACGGAGCTCCCTGCTTTTCAAAATCAACCGCTTCAGCCCAGTCAAAGGTCGTGGCTTTTTCAGGCGAGACTCGAACGATATCGTACCTGACAGCACCGATGCTTACAAATTCAGCCACTTTTTGCCTGAACTCCTCATCTGTCTCAGGACGCTTTTTGCTAACTTCCACATACGCAGCTTTCTTCACCTCGTCAAGCAGTTCGTCAGCAGAAATGAACACTCCGCGCCGCGTGCTCATCGAGCCTTCAGGGAGCGACACGAACTCGAAGATAACGACCTCAGGTTCCCTGAGCTTGAGGATCCGAAGCACCGCCTTAAGCTGTGAGGAAATAAGTTTGTGGTCTGCCCCAAGAATGTCTATCATCCTCTCGCACCTCTGTGCTTTCCATTCATGGTATGCAAGGTCGCGTGTTGTATAGAGCGAAGTGCCGTCAGAGCGCTGGATGACAAGAGGTTTTTCTATGCCCGCCTCTTTCAGGTCCACCATGAAAGCTCCATCCTTTAACATGGTATTTTCGAGTTTTTTAACGCGGTCCATCATCCTGTTGACTTCGCCTGTACGCACGAACTGCGATTCCCAGACGAACTTATCGTGATGGATGTTCATGCGGTCAAGCGTTTGTTCTATCCCTTCCATGGCTGTATCAATGGCATCCTTGAATTTCCTTTTCGTATCAGCGTCCCCGATTTCATATTGTTTCATTATTGCGTCAACTTCTGGTGAGTGCTCTTTTTCATCAACGAGTGTCTTGTTCGCTGCGATGTACACATCTGCGATGGCATGGTCTTTCTTTTTCGTTACATCGAACTTGATGTTCATGAGCCCCCAGACCACTACTGCGATCTGCCTTCCCATGTCGTTTATGTAATACTGGGTTTCTACATCGTAACCCGCGCGTTTTAATATTCGGGCAAGGGTATCCCCGATCATTGAATTCCTGATATGACCAATGTGCAGAGGGCCGTCCGGGTTGGCCGAGGTGTGCTCAAGTATGACCTTGCCCCTATTGTTCAGGTTCCCGAAATTTTCCCTGTCAAGCAGGACTCGCAGCACGGTCTCGTTCAGGTAAGCACGGCTTGCAAAAAAGTTGATGTATGGTACTGTCGCCTCTGCCCGGTCTATATAGGAGTCGGGTAGGACCTTGATATGCTTGTGGATCGCTTCGCATATCTGCTTCGGGCTTTTTCTATATTTTGGCGCCAGCCTGAACGCTACAGAAGATGAAATATCTGCATGAGGCGATTCGTCAAGCGCAAGGTCGTCTGCCTCGAAACCGGCATCTTTAAGCGCCTTTGTGAGTACTGATGAGACTTCATCCTTGAATTTGAGGAACATAAATATGGCTTAACACTATGGTCTAATACATAATTATTTTCTTTGAATTCTTTATTTTTTTTGAATTGATAACAAATATGATAACAACCAGATAACTAATTTATCATATTTGATAACAGACCGGATAACATATAATATTGATTGTATTCAGATGTGGTGTGAAAAAATATTATATTCTTCAGAAATCAACCTGTATGTTACAAGGAGACAGCTATGCAAGAGATACAAATATATTCAACAGTCAATTGTCCAAATTGCAGGGTACTAAAGCAATTTCTCGAAACCATGAATATACAGTACAAAGAAGTTGATATGGCTACTCCGGCAGCGCTTACCGAATTGCGTATGAATGGCGTGTTCACTATGTCAGCGCCCGTGCTGCAGGTCGGTAGCAGATTCTTTACAACAAAAGAGCTTTTCAGTCAGGAAAAGATCGATCAAAGCAGGCTGGAAAGCCTACTTAAGAGCTGAGAAAAACGGGTATATCGCCCGTAAACTAACATCAGGAGGAATATGATGGGCAAATATGTTGAGGTTCAGATATCGAATCTTCTCGAGGAGAACAGGAAAGAGGTTACTGAGGTTTTTCTGAGGGCAAAGACCAAAGTAAAGGAGCCGGTTAAAGTCCAGGTAAGGGAAGTCCAGACAGTCCAGAAGACACTGGGTGGTTACTCGGTATCAGTTATCCCGAAGGTAAGGACGACGGACGGGCATTTGATGGAATGGGACAGGAGTATGATAGTGAGCCAGCTTATGAAGGAAACAAAGCTGGGTGAGCAATTCCTGCAAAAACCTGCGATTACTGAGGAAGAAGCAAAGGATATCGCAAAGGAAGCCGAGAAAAGAATAAAGGAGATGGGTGTAAAGTTCCTGTCGGGTCCTCTTGTTCGGGAACTGGTCAATATTATACTTCTTGAGCGGGGTCATACTGAATGGCGAAACATCTCTACAAGAGTTGGAACTCCGGTTTTTGATGCCTATAAGATAGATATGGGCACTGGCTTTGAGGCTAACGACAACGCCAACCTGCAGGAGAACGCGGAGACAAGCCACAAGAAGAAGGCTGACAAGATGAGCAAGGAGCAATACCTCCTGATGCTTCCGCCAAAGCTGGCTGATGCGCATCTGAACGGGGATATACATATCCACGACTTGGAATATCTGGGCACTCGTGCTTTCTGCCAGGATTGGGATCTTCGCTACTTCTTTTATTACGGTCTCATGCCTGACGGCAGCGGCACGAAAGCGAGCGTAGCAGGGCCTGCAAAAAAAGCTGAAGTAGCTATTCTCCATGCAGTGAAAGCTCTGGGCAGCGCGCAGACTAACTTTGCGGGCGGTCAGGGGTTCTATAATTTCCTCAGTTTTATCGCACCTTATTTTGAGGGCATGAGCTATGACGAGATAGAGCAGCTCATGCAGATGTTCGTTTATGAGATGACACAGATGATGGTAGCCCGCGGAGGGCAGCTTGTATTTTCCTCCGTGCAACTGTCCCCGGGTATACCTAAGCTCTGGCGCGACAAACCAGTAGTTTACAAGGGTAAAGTATGGGATGGCAAGCAGGCGGCTCTGCGTACATACGGAGAGTTCGAGCGCGAGGTGCGCCTGGGCTTTGAGGCGCTCATGAATGTGATGCTAAAAGGCGATTACTGGGGCAAACCTTTCAATTTCCCGAAGCCTGAGATAAGTATCGAACCGGATTTCATGGAAGAGGACGAAGAGTTCAACCGTGCGCATCCTGAGATATTGAGCTACGATGAACTCTACACCAAGGCATTCGAACTTGCGGCAAAGTTCGGCGCGCCGTATTTCGATAACCAGCTGCCCGAATATCGCGGCGCGGGAAAGGGCATAAGCTGCTACCAGTGCTGTGCTTATAATTTCTCCTCATCGCACGATAAGGACAGCGAATTCGAGCAAAAGCTCTACTTCAAAGACGGGAAGCATTTCTCGATGGGGGCGTGGCAGGTTGTCTCCATCAACTGCCCGCGCGCTGCATACAAGGCAAACAAGAACGACGAAGCGCTTTTCAGGGAACTCAAATCACTGATGGACCAGTCCATCGAGCTCTTCAAGGTGAAGAGGAAGTGGATGGATATAGTTGTGAAGAACAACAGGATGCCGTTTGCGACTCAGCGACCAAAAGACCCCATTACCATGGGGCGCGGTGAGATAGCGGTTGACCTCTCAGGACTCGTGTACACCATAGGCGTCGTTGGCATAAACGAGATGGTGCAGCACCATACAGGCAAGCAGATATACGAGAGCGAGGATGCGCGCCGTCTTGCCATCAGGGCGATGTTCGAGCTCAAGTTCTATGCAAAGGAGCTCTCGGAGAAGCACGGCATGGAGATAGCCCTGGCGCGCACGCCGGCTGAGACCACGGCGCAGAGGTTTGCGGTCTCAGACCTGCTGCACGCTGAGTACAGGAAGTGCGCAGAGCCCATAATTAAAGGCAACGTGCCAGAGGCGCTGCGTCGCATCCATGAGACGCGCGACCTGCCGATATACTACACCAACGGGACGCACGTTCCCCCGGGCGCGGATGTGTCGCTGCCGCAGAGGATCAAGCTTGAGGAGACCTTCTTCCCCATAGTGGACGGAGGGAATATCCTGCACATCTGGCTTGGAGAAGCGGCGCCTGACCCGCACGGGCTCAAGGAGTTCGCCATGAACATTGCGAAGAACACACAGGTGGGTTACTTTGCCTTCACGAAGGACATGACCGTGTGCATGGATGATTTCCATGTGGCGTCGGGGCTGCTGAAGGAGTGCCCCAACTGTGAGAGCGAGAATGTGGAGCATCTGAGCAGGGTGACCGGGTATATCCAGGCTGTTAGCGGATGGAATGAGGGGAAGAAGCAGGAGCTGAAGGACAGGAAGAGGTATGGGGTGGGGGGGATGTGAGATGGGAGGAGCCTTAATGTTTGCGAATGAAAAAACGCCACTTATGATTCGCTTGCTGTTTATGGCTGTAGTTGCCGATATTAGGGTATTCCGCACAGTATCTCGCAATACCGCACTACCTATTCTCTTCATGCAGGAGCAGACCAGCATGGGGGATTTTAACCCGGCGGACATAACGCAATGAATTGAGTCTTTTTCAGATGTCCTGTTTATCATATCTTCTTTCTTGTGCTTCGACGTGCGGTCAATATCTCGTTTTGAAAAGTGGAAATGAGTTAGCATATAGAATGCGACCTCTCAATTTTGCTTTTTAATGGTTGCATTGGGTAAACATAGACTATAATTAATATTTTAACATGACAACAAGAAGTCGTTCGTTATAATGAGAATTTGTTAAAGCCAGCACGGGAAAATTATATGGGTGTAGGGCAGGCGGCCAAATACTTGGGGGTGGGCAGGTCTACAATTTACAGGCTCAGAGATAAAAAGATTCTATCAACCACGAAACACAAGTGGAAACAAACTACATTGATACCCTGCGAGGAACTCAGTAACTATAAAAAAGTTACTACGTCTTAATTCTGGGCAGATAAGCCATTTATAGGTGATCATATATTATTAAATTATCAATATATTTTAAAATAAAGTTGATTGTTTATTATCGAGTATTCGTTCAATTTTTACTTTTTGTAATTTATCCATTGTAGCTCTAATATCAGGTTCAATATTGATATTATTATCTAAATATATGTTCAAATGATCTAAAATCATTATTAATTGTTTACAAAAGCTGCGATGTGCATCTGAAAACCCAATACATTCTCTGGATTTTCCTTTTTTATTATTTTTTTTTTGAGTTTTAATTAGTTGATTCTTTTCTAAATTATTAATTGCTTTTTGTGTGGTAACAAAAGATAATGAAGTTTTACGTTGTATATCGCTGATTGAATCATTAATTTCTAATACGGATAAAATTTTTACTTGTGTATATAATTCAGCAAAATTATGATGGTTCATAACAACACCTTACCATAGTAACTATATATAGTGGTTATATAATATAACCTTTTCGGATAAGATTGATTTAACCGTCTATATATAGAGGTTTTTGAAAAAAGTATTTAAATCATTAATTTAAACTTACTACTGCAGTTGTCAGATGTTGGCGGTGATACTTGATGGAGATAAGCAAACCTGGTGGATTTCTTTTAGCTATAATGGAAAAGATACCTGAGAAAGATAAGTGTGGTATGGTTAAAATTGAGGATATCGAGAATAAAATAAAATTACTCAATCAAAGGGGCGTTGTTACCTATAGGTTTCAAAGAGGATTTAATAATGATTTCGCTTCAGAGGAGTTTTATGATGATTTAAGGATTTTTGAGGATGTCGGGTGGATAGAGATAGATTTTTCTAATCCACATTGTAAACTGACTGAGAGAGGGGAACGTCTTGTTAAGGAAATTGAGATACCGGAGTTAGTAAAAGAAAAGTTTGATAGTATATTTGAGTAAGATATGCGACTCCAAACTATTCTTTTTTTATATTGGAGTCACGCAATATACTATATTAATATCAAAAAGCATTATTCAAAGATAGCTCTACTTTCTCCAATTGTTGTTATTTATATAAACACTGCAAAGGATGAGGTATTCAAAAAACTTTTTGATTCGATAAGCCAAACCTACACAACATATGTCGATTTCAACGTATTTTTAATTGTCAGCTTTATAATAATTGTAATAAGTCTTTACATAGCTAGTTCCTTAATATATTCATTAGTTTATTGTACATATATATTATTTAGGCATATTAGATTTGATAAAAAACAAAACAAAACATTATTATTAGATAAAATTGATGAATTATATAAAGGGCAGCAGGTTAATTTTATGAATTTGGAAGTTTCTGATAAAATATTATTGTTATATCTTTATGATTTAGAAATTATCAATTAAATGGATGTGACTATTTTGAAGATAAGCAAAGAGGCTAAGGAATTATTAGATTCTTATGCGAAGGAGAAAATCTCGCCAAACTCCGAAAGTAAACAAGAATCGTTAATTTTAAACGAATTTTCAAAAATTTTTCCTGATATTGAGAAAACAACTCGTACTGATCGAATTAAGCTAATGAATTTATGGCTAGATGGTCATGTCGATAAGTATTTTAAAAGATTAGAGGAATATAAGCCAACTGAGTGGCAAAGTAGCGAAGTATATATCCCTGTTCATGGTCTTGTCAATATAAGACCTGAAATTAAATATTTACTAAATATCCCACTAATTCGAAGATGCAATGCTATTAAACAGTTATCCACTGCATATACGATCTATCCAGGTGCAAAGCACACAAGAGATGAGCATCAGCTTGGCACCTTATTTGTGATGCAAAGATTTTGCGAACATCTTATCAAAGAAAAGGCTATCCCTGCCATGAACCAAGCAACTTTAGAAGTGGCAGCATTAATCCACGATGTAGCTCATCCGCCTTTAGGGCATTCTTTAGATAGTATCAAAGAATTTCTAATTCCCCGCAGTCCTTTATCAAGCCATTATTCATATGAGAAAAAAATTGATAAAACTTTGTTAGAGATATATTTAACAGATGAAAAATATCAATTAAAAGGCGCTATTGAGTCAATTAAAGCAATTGATACTGACCTCTTAAAATCGATGTTGTTAGATAACTTTGAGAATTCAGATAAATTTCCACCGGCTTATTCGGATCTGATTGATTCAGAAATTGATGCTGATAGAATAGATTATTTATTGAGGGATGGTATACATACAGGGAAGAAAATAGATTTTGATATAAATTTAATTATACAAAGTTCGCATTTTTGTGACCTCAAAGACGGAGAGAAAACACGAACATCATTAAGTTTCGATGAAAAAAGAAAAAGGGATCTCACTTCTTTGCTAACATTTAGGAAAAATATGTATGAAGAGGTTTATGAAAATGAGGATAAAGTT
>JBGOYM010000024.1:0-13809 GCA_041479675.1 Candidatus Methanoperedens sp. | reverse complement strand
CACATACGATGAAGCGATAAGTATCGCCCGTGACTTCGGTGAAACGATAGAATGGGGGGACGACCTGTCCACAGAATCCGAACACTCCATCGGGAAAACTATAGGAGAGCACTATTTTATCACTGACTGGCCAACGAAGATTAAACCATTCTATGCTATGCCATACGAAGATAAACCTGAGATCTGCCGGGCATTTGACATGATGCACCCGCGCATGGAATTGTCCTCAGGGGCTCAGCGCGTGCATTCGTATGAATTGCTAAAGCAGAGGATCGCGGATCAGGGTCTGAACCCTGATGGATTTGAATTCTATCTCAAGGCGTTCAGATACGGCATGCCTCCGCATTCAGGATGGGGTGTGGGCGCTGAGAGACTTCTCATGACGATGCTGGGAATTGAGAACATACGCGAAGTAGTACTGTTCCCAAGGGACAGAAAGCGGCTGTCCCCATAAATTATTTAACTTAATAAGATATGTGTAATGTGCAAAAAGTCATGAGAGATCAAAACTTATTTGACTGTTTTTGCCGTTAACAGGACGAGGGATACAGATGAGTACTGAAAGGGATATTATAATTGAGAGGCTCGAGCAGAAGCTGGCTGCAAAGGACCGAGAGTTCAAACAGATGCAGGAGTCGCTGCGCAAGACCATTATCGAAGAAATAGAAAACAGGTTTGCCGATAAACTGAAGTATTCGGTGCTTGAACAGCAAATCGCAAGATCAGATATTGAGAAACAAACCGAAGAACGGATTAACAGGCTTGAGCGGCGTCTTGTGGAGCTTAACAGCGCTTATGAAGGGGTCATGAAGGAACTGCTTGACCAGAAGTCAATAATACAGGAACTCAAACCCAAAAAAATTGGACGAGAAGAACCAGGCGCAAAAGCTGAGACAAGATCAAAGGATGAACTCATGTCAGCCACATATAAAATGCATGATAAGCAGAGGGAAGAGGCAAAACCCAAAGAAGATGCAAAACAGCCGGAGAAGCCAAAACCAAAAGGCGAATACATAGTTGCTGATAATTATGTGCCCAAAGATAAAAGAAAGCAGCAGGTCATCATAGAAGCAGAAGATAAAGCAGAAGATAAGAAATTGTCTAATAATAAAGCTGAACAAAAACAAGTATTAAATAAGTCAATGTTCAAGAGGAGTGAAAGGGTGAATGAAGGAGTTGAAATATATGAAAACCCTAAAAGAGGCAGATAGTGCACATAAAAGAGATTGAACTTCAGAATTTCAAATCTTTCGGTAAAAAAGTAAAAATCCCTTTCTTTGATGATTTCACTACCATTTCCGGTCCAAACGGAAGTGGTAAATCCAACATAATTGATGGTATCCTCTTTTGCCTTGGCCTTTCGAATTCAAGGATAATGAGGGCAGAGAAACTTACAGATCTTATTTTTAATTCAGATAGCGGAAGAAAGAATTTTGCCCAGGTGACAATTCGCTTTGATAACTCTGACCGCGAGATGCCTGTGGATTCTGATGAGATAGTTATCACCCGCAAACTCAGGCAGACAGAATCCGGATATTACAGTTACTATTATTTCAACGATACGCCAGTAAGTTTAACCGACGTCCATAACCATCTATCCAGAGCCAGGATAACCCCTGAGGCTTATAATGTAGTGATGCAGGGCGATGTTACCCGCATCATAGAGATGACGGTAACAGAAAGGCGTAAGATCATCGATGAGATCGCAGGCGTGTCGGAATTCGATGAAAAGAAAGACCAGGCTCACAATGAACTTGAAATAGTAAGAGAAAGGGTGGAACGGGTGGATATCATCCTGGGCGAGGTGGATGAACAGCTTGCCAGGCTCCAGCAGGAACGCGACCAGGCTCTGAAATACCAGTCGCTGCGGGATGAGAAGCGTAAGTATGAAGGATACGTCCTTCTTGCCAGGCTAAAGGATGCGCGAAGCGAACTGTATAAACTCGCAGGTGAACTGGAGGATAAGGAAACTAGAAAACAGGAGCTTGAAAAACAGCTGGAAGAACGCAGGCAAAAGCGGAAGGAGATGGAGGACAAACTTGCAGAACTCAATTCAATGATACTTGAGAAAGGGGAGGGTGAGCAGATAGCCCTGAAGAAGGAAATGGAATTCATCAAGGGCGAGATATCGCGCTGCAACAGTACCATAGAGCTTTCTGAAAATGAAATAACTGATATCGAGTCGCAAAGAAGGAAAGCTTTCCTGGATATAGATGCCACCCAGGTAAAAGTGGCCGAATTTTTAGAAAAATTAAAAGAAGAGACTACTAGGAAAGAAACGCTCACAGCAGAATGCGAAGACTGGAAAACACAGCTTCTAATGATACGAAGCAAGATAGCTGAAGTGGATGCGGAATTCGCAGGGACGCGGGACAGGCTTGCAGAGGCAAAACAGGCTCTTGAGACATACAGGAATGAAAAGAATGAGCTTATGCGGGAGGAGGACAGGCTGCTTGATGCTATCAGGCGCAACTCAACAGAAGTGCGCGATATGGAAATTGAGATCGAGACTTCTCAGTCCAAGATAAGTTCCGCCGGAATTGATGCTGATAATGCGAAAGCGCAGATCGAAGAACTTAACGCGAATAAGCAGATGTACGTAAAGGATTCTTTTGACTTTGAGAGGAACAGGGTGGAAATAAAAAGCGTGGTATCAGACCTTGAAAATACACTGCGCGGGCTGCACCAGGATTATGCCAGGTCTGAGGCACGAATAAAAGCAGCGGCGGAACTTTCCTACAGCGAACCTGTGGAAGCAGTACTTCGCGCAAAGAAGAACAGAGAGCTTCCGGGCATATACGGGACAATAGCAGAACTTGGAAAAGTGGATACAAAATACTCGGTCGCGCTTGAGATAGCAGCAGGGGCGAGGATGCAGTCTGTGGTGGTGGATAATGACGAGGATGCTGCCAGGGCGATAAGATATCTTAAAGACCACCGCTTCGGCAGAGTGACTTTTTTGCCACTTAACAAGATGGAGACCATGCCCCAGATTCAAAAAAAGGGAAAGGAAGGTTATATTGATTATGCCATCAACCTTGTTGATTATGATAAAAAACTGGCGCCTGCTTTCTGGTATGTTTTCCGTGATACGCTGGTAGTTGACGAGCTTAACACAGCCCGACGTCTCATGGGAGGAAAACGGCTGGTCACGCTGGAAGGCGAATTGATCGAGAAAGGGGGTGCGATGACCGGAGGCACGATAAGATCAAAGCTCTCTTTTGCAAGCGGGGAAGAGGAGAACCTCAAGAAGGTCGCCGAGCAGATATCTGAATTCGAGGGAAGGCGGAAATCTGCCATGAACAAACTGGAAAAAGCGGAAGATCATATCGCTTCTATCAAGAATGAAGCTGCAAAATTTGATAATGAGATCACAAGGCTCGCGATACAGATGGATGAGATAAAAAGCCGCGACACAAGGCTTTCTGAATTGATAGAGACAAGGAAAAAACAGATAAATGTCCTGGAAGAAGCGCGGGTTGGGATAAAGAAGAACATGGATGAGCTTGAAGATAAAAAATGTGAAAAAGATGAAGAGATAAATTTGTTTTTAGAGAATATCGGGAAGATCGAGAAACTCCTGAAAGGTTCGCAGATCCCTGAGTTAAGCAGCAAAGCCGCAAAGATAGAAGAAGAGATAGATCGGCTTGAAGGAAGGCAGAGGGATATCGAATCTGTCATTAATGCAATGACATTGGACATGAAGTACGCCGGGACAAGGATAGATGAGATCAAATCCCGCCTCTTAGAGCTTGATAAAAAGAGAGATAGCCACCGAGCAAAAATAAATGAACTGAAGAAACGCTTAAAAGAACTGGACAGCGACCTCCATGCCAGGAACATGAGAGAAAAAGAACTGGGAGGAGAACTGCTTGAACTTCAAAACAGCAGGTCAAAGTTCCAGCAGGAACTGGCATCCATAATAGAAAGGCTTGAGGATATTCAGAGAGTGAGTAATGAGATGGAGAGGAACCTGCTTGCTCTTTCTTCTACAAAAGAAGCGCTCACAGAGCAGATAATCGCACTTGATAATGAGATCGCAGAGCGTGGATTGAACCGGGAAGAAGAGGTGCCTTCCTCTGAGTCTGTGGCGTCAAGGATCTCGGTGCTTACGCGAGCGATGGAGAAACTTGAACCCGTTAACATGAAGGCTATAGATGAGTACTGTGAAGTGGAGAACAGGCAAAAGGACCTGAAGTCGCGTCGTGATATCCTGTCACATGAGAGGGAGGAAATAATGATCAGGATAAAGAAATGCGAGGAAATGAAAAAAGAGGCTTTCATGAACAGCTTCAACGGGGTTAACGAGCAGTTCAAACTGGTGTTCCATGAGTTGTCAGACGGGAGCGGTGAATTGTTCCTTGAAAATCCTGATGAACCCTTCACAGGGGGTATGACCATAAAGGCGCAGCCCTCGGAGAAGACGCTTCAGCGCCTTGAGGCGATGTCAGGAGGCGAAAAAAGCCTGACAGCGCTTTCGCTATTATTTGCGATCCAGCAGTACAGGCCAGCTCCGTTCTATGCGTTCGATGAAATAGACATGTTCCTTGATGGCGTGAATGCCGAGAAGGTCGCGCGGCGTATCCAGAAAGCTGCATCCAATGCGCAGTTCATCGTGGTATCGCTGCGAAAGCCCATGATAGAGGCTGCAAAGAGGACAATAGGCGTGTCAATGCAGGAAAGCAATATATCCAGCGTCACCGGTATACAGATGAACTGAGTGAGATTCATTTCTTCAGATCATTCCATCGTATCGATCACTTCAGTAGCAATTGGAACAAAACTTATAACATATAGCGATTACAAGAAGAAGATATTATGGTCGAAACCGGGCAGAATCATGATATAAGGTCAGAAGCAATGGCTGTGATCCTCAACGTCAGCAAGAGTCTGGCGAAAGATAAAAAAGGGGCTCTTTTTGTGATAGCAGACAGGGGCAGGATCGAAGGCAACTACCGCCCGCATTATCCACAGCTACAGTTCACCGGCAGCATCCTGAGCAAAGGGATGGATTCGGTCGTTGAAAAACTCGCCACGCTTGACGGCGCAATGATATTCACGCCCGACGGCATATTGATAGCATACGGCTCAAGGATATTGAAATCCGAGACGCTTCTGGGCTACGGGACAAAGCATGCGGCAGCCAAGGGAATAACCTCTTTTGATAAGAGCGCCACCGCTGTGCTGGTCTCTGAGGAAAGCGGATGGATAAAGGTATTCCAGAAGGGTGATATCGTGCTTGAGACTGATTCTGTGGATATCGAACCATCTACACTTGAAAAGGTTTCAAGCTTTCTCACGAACAAGGATATGGCTCTCCTTGCAAGCGCAGGGATAGCTGCGGCAACAATAGGGGCTCCGGCTGTACTTGTCGTAGGCGGAGCATATCTGGTAGTAAAGACGGCGGGAGAAGTAATATCTTCAGCCCTGAAGAAAGAAAAGCCAAGATAATATGATATATTTTACAAAATTGCATGGGAACGGGAACGATTTCATTCTCATAGACGAATACAGGGAAGAGATGATACCTGAAATTGAAAAATCATCGTTCGCTATCAAATACTGCGACCGCCGCTTCGGGATAGGTGCTGACGGTGTCCTGTATCTTGAAGTTTCGGATAGCGCGGACATCGGGATGAGGATATTCAATGCTGATGGCTCCGAGGCAGAGATGTGCGGCAATGGCATCCGATGTCTGGTAAAGTACGCGCTCGATAAGGGTTATATAAAAGAGGCAGCCAGAGTGGAAACCCTTGCAGGAGTACTTTCTATAACTTCGCGTGTTGCGGATGGTACCTGGATAACGGTAAATATGGGTATGCCTGAATTTGCGAGGGAAAAGCTTCCCGCAAAAGGGACAGGTGAGTTCATCCAGGTGAGCATGCATGGGTATGAGGTCTATGCTGTGAATACAGGCGTGCCCCATGCGGTTATTTTTGTGGATTCGCTGGATGACACGTTGCTCGATGATGCCCTGAAGATCCGCCGCGATCCTGTGTTCCCGAAAGGGACGAACGTGAATTTTGCACGTGTTGATTCAAAGAACGAGATCACCGTGCGCACGTATGAGCGTGGTGTGGAAGGCGAAACACTAAGCTGCGGCACAGGTTCTGTGGCATGCGCGGCTGTAGCGCACAAGCTGGGAAAGACCGGAGACAGGGTGAAGGTAAATACAAAGGGCGGGGAACTTGTGATCACCATAAAGGACGATGCTGCCTTTATGGAGGGACAGGCTGAACGGGTTTTTGAAGGTACGATCTAAAGTTAATTTTAATACAATTAAAGCATATTCTGTTAACATGCCTTGCGAAAAGTTCACAAAGAAATTTGATGATTATAAAAAGATGCGCAGAATGAAAAAACTCTTCGGGACATTCGGCTTTCGCGGCATAGTGAATGAAGGGTTTGACGCAGATAAAGTTAAACGGGTGGGCGAGTCGCTGGCGCTGTGTCTTGGAGAGGGAAAGACCATTGCCATTGGAAAAGACCCCCGCATCTCCTCTGACATGCTTGAAGAGGTACTCATCGATGGGATAACAGAACACGGGTGCAATGCACTTACCCTGGGCATAATCACTCCGAACGCCCTCTCGCTGGAAATAGCACGGCAGGCTGACGCTGGCGTGATGATAACAGCATCGCACAACCCACCAGAATACAATGGCATAAAATGTTTGAGCAAAAGCGGGAGAGGATTCTCTCCTGAAGAAGACCTTGCCATTGAGAATATTTATTTTGGAGACATAATGGCTGCTGCAAAAAAAGGAAAAAAGATCGCAGACAGCAAGGCGGCTGACAGGTACCGCGCCCACATAATCCAGTACATCCAGAAGCTCTTTCCTGCAAAGCCAATGAAAATCGTTGTGGATGGCGGCGGCGGCTCCGCGTCCACGGTGACGCCGGAGACCCTTGAACGCCTCGGGCATAAGGTTGTCAGGTTCAATTGCAAATATGACGGCATGTTCAGGGAGCGCAATCCCGAACCCACTGATGCGAACCTCGAAAAGCTCAAGAAAATCGTCATATCAGAAAAAGCTGACATGGGCGTGGCGCACGATGGCGACGGTGACAGGACTGCATTCATTGATGAGGACGGCAAATTCATCCAGGGAGATATCAGCGCAGCGATAATCGCAGACCATGTGCTGCGAAAGTGCAGTGATAAAAAAAAGTTGATTGCCGTGACCATTGCATTCTCCAACATCATAAAAAACGTGGCAGAGTCCCTGGGTACACAGGTAATATATACGCCAGTAGGCGAACCCTATCTTGCGCAGGCAAAACTCATATGCGGCGCCCAGGTGGGACTTGAAGAGCACGGTTCTGTGCTGCTTGAGTGGAGCCGCGAGGGTCCGATGCTGGCTGGAGTGATGGCAGGGATACTGGCTAAAGAAGATATGAGCTTTTCAGAACTTGTAGCGTCGTATCCGAAATACTATCAGATAAAGGATGCAAAGATGCTGCCCGAAGGCATTAAGCCGCAGGCGATACTGGACAGGCTGAAGACAGAAATCCCGCAGGATTATGAACATTTCACCGATATGGATGGAGTGCGCGTGGACTATGAGGACGGCTGGTTCCTGGTAAGGGCGAGCGGGACAGAGCCAAAAGTGAGGGTGTTCTCGGAGGGGAGGACAGAGGAGAGAGCACGTAAGCTGAATAAGGTTGCGATGGAAAGGCTGGAGAAGGCGATGACATGTACATGAATAAAATTAAGTTAAGCGTTACTATCTGATGTTCATGGAGAACATAACAGCACAGGATTTAAAAAGATCCGGTGTTACACTGAAACAATACGTGCTCGGAAGAAGGGATACGGACGCACATACTGGCATGCTCAAGATCGGACGGTACCTGGCGCTTGATAAATCCCTTGGAGCTGATGTCTGTATCGATGCTCTGAGACCTCATGCAATTCTCATCTGCGGCAAGCGCGGGTACGGGAAGTCCTATACAATGGGTACTATGATCGAGGAACTCTCCTCACTTTCTCCCGAAGTAAAAATGAATATCGCTTCACTTGTTATCGATACCATGGGCGTATTCTGGACTATGCGACATGGAAATGAAAAGGAGGCTATACTCCTGGCAAGATGGGGACTCCCGTCACAGGGGTTTGATGTGGATGTATTGGTTCCAGCAGGAAACGTAAAACAGTATGAGAACCAGCATATAAGCGTCAAACCATTTTCAATTTCAGCCTCAGGACTTTCAGGTTATGACTGGTGCTCTTTATTCGGTGTTGCTCCCGTAAGCCCGCTGGGCGTTCTCCTTATCAAGACCATCGACGAATTGAAGGAAAAAAAATCTGACTATTCCCTTTCTGACATTTTAGTCGCAGCAACCGAAGATGCAGACACCACTATCCTGCATGCAGCACAGAATTACTTCCGTGCTGCTCAGTCCTGGGGCATATTTGATGAAAAAGAATTCAGTATTGCAGGCATGCTCAAGGGGGGCAAAGTCGTCATACTTGACCTGAGTTCACTTGAAAACCATAACATAAGAGCAATAACCGTCAAGATATTGGGGAAAAAAATTTATGAGGAACGCATAAAAGCCAGGCGGGCATACGAAAGAAAAGAGATGGGGGATATTTCTGCCGAAAAAGGGATGCCGATGGTCTGGATGTTCATTGACGAAGCTCACACTTTCCTGCCGCGAGAAGGTGAAACACCTGCTACCAGCGTTCTTGTTAACGAATGGCTGCGGCAGGGGCGACAGCCCGGTCTTTCTGTGGTTTTTGCAACCCAGAGACCATCTGCTCTTCATTCTGATGTGATGTCACAGAGCGATATGATCATATGCCACCGCCTGACCGCCCAGGACGATATTGCCGCACTTGAAGCGATACACCCGACATACATGCGCGAGGGGATAAGCGACCACCTGAAAAAGATGGGGATAGAGAAGGGTGTGGCGCTTATTATTGATGATATAACCGAGGCTTCCCATCTTGTTAAAATGCGCCCCAGGAAATCCTGGCACGGCGGCGAAGAGCCAAGCGCGCTTGGGCACAAAGTAAACCGCGGATGAGCGCAAATACCCGAATTACAAATCTGCGCTATTACTGTTCTTTCAGGTCAAAAATATACCTGCTTACTCTTGGCGCCACGCCGCCGCAATCCCTGTAAAAGTCGATATGCCAGCCCAGTTCCTCAAGCACTCTCTTGAAATGGGATATTTCAAAGTCCTTCTTGAAGGTATAAAAATGGACTGTGCCGCCGGGTTTCAGCAGGGGGCGGACTAGGCTTAGAAAATGATCCTGTCCATAGGGGGTGGGCATCACTATCCTGTCAAAATCTTTCTTGAAAAGATTATTCATCGAGTTTGCATCCCCCAGGATTATGTCAGCATCAATATGATTGAGTTCTGCATTTTTTCTGAATAAAGCACAGGCGAATGGATTCTTCTCAAGCCCTATGATATTGACTTTCTTTTTTTTCGCAATAGGTATAAGGAAAGGTCCAACACCGCAGAACAAAACGAGGATCTCCTCGTCATCCTTTACTTCACCTGCGATCCTGCTGCGTTCAAAATACAGCTTCCCGGTAAAATATGTTCTTGCAATATCAACATTGAATAAGCAATCATTCTCTTTATGGATCGTGGCAGTCCTGTCGCCAATCAGTATTTCAAACTCTGCCGTGCGCTTCTCTCCGGCAAGCTTGTTCTTTTTCAGGAGAACAACTTTTATTTCTTCTTGCAGTTTATCTTTTAAAAGTTCTCGAAGTGACATCTGGACTTAAATTTGGCAGACATTGCGATCAATCGTTTTTCTCCTGTGAAACCTGTTCGAAAATCCCATTAAAATGAGAATCAAAACCAAGATATTTCTCGATATCTAACTCGTTCATGATCTCAATAGACATAGCATCTGTAAAACTCAAATTCCTGCCAGAGTACTGCCTGAATGTTTTTGTGGATCTTTCTAAAAGCTGTGCATCAACAAAAACCATTTTTATCCTTGGAGACAGGATCACTTCAGCGATATCCATTGCAACAGCTATGTTATTTGTCCTGGTAAGCGCAAGAGTGAGAGCCTCGTCATAGACATAGTCTGATGTGTATATCTGTCCATATTTACCCTTTAGCGCATCCCTGAACAGTTTGAGCGCAATCTCGTGATACCTGTCCTTTTGATTCCTGTATGCTAAAAATGCCCCTGTGTCCACGAAAACCGACATATTCAATCCTCAGTGTAGATATATTCATCCACTCTGCTTGCGTCTGTACTGACCCCCCAGTCGATGGGAGGCTTCATTGCCGGGTCTTTCTCAAGGGCTGGTAATTTATCGGGCTGCAAAAGTTCATTTTCATGTTTTAGCGCAAGTCGGGCTATAGAATCAATCAGCTCAGTAAGTGTCTTTTTCTTGCGAAGTGTAAGGGTCATTTTTGCCTGAAGCATATCAAGAAGCTGCTTTGTCTCATCAGAGACTTTGATAGTAGTAGTCATGATATACTATTAGATTTTTTATACAAAATATACTTTTCTACTTTAAATCCTATTCCACAAGTGCGCTGGCAAGCATTATCGCCCTTTTCGCATCCTCTTTCACGCGCGATGTATCCACGAACACCTTATCCATCAGCACAGGCGCCCCGTAGCCGTGCCCGCCGCCCAGGAACACAAGGGTCCTGAAAATGAGATTCCCCGAAATGCCATCAGGCGCGATAATGAAGTTCGCCTCTTTTATCGCATCTTCAATAAGGATGGAATAATTCGTTGCATTTATCCCCATATCCTTTAGTCGTTGCGTCACAGTTTCAGCCTCATCAAGTGTCCTGTCCACGGTCTTATCCCTGCCTTTGTCCTCGAACCGCCCGCCAGAGAGGATCCCGACCCTTGCATCGATGGCAAGACGGTTTATGTGCTCCACTCCACGTTTCACAAGCTCGATCTTATCTTCTACCGAATTTCCCTCATCGATACCCACAGGCGCCAGGAAAAATGGTATCCCATCTGCAGTTTCCATCAAAGCTATCCTGTATAATTTCTTCATTCCCAGCGAATTTTTCAATGCTGAAAGCGTTTTCGTAGCACTGAGCGTCCCTCGAACCGCCCCATCTATCTCTTCATCCACAAGCAATTGCACTAATTTTTTCGATGGCTCTGTCGAATGGATTATCTCAAGTTCAGTACCTGTGGTTCTGATCTTATCTTCATCCCCCACGAGCACAACATCAGCATACTCTCGCGCATCCTGTGCGCTCCTGATAAGTTTTTCTGAAGCTTCCCCAATGCCAAGCCCTATTCTTGCATGGTTTGCTTTTGCTTTTCTCTCGATCTTTAAAAGCATGTTTATAAAACCTGTCTATCTTATTTAGAGACTTTTTAATTTATTCTGGAAAAAGGAATAGCTGCAATGTGGATCAACCACAGAGGACACAGAGAGCACAGAGCGGTATTGCTTTTCTCTGTGTCCTCTGTGATCTCTGTGGTTTTTCAAACCAGAAGATAATAAAAAGTTTCTTTATTTATTTGAAAAATTCACCTCTTCTTGCCCAGTTCCTTTGAGCGCTCACACGCTTCAATGACCGCATCCATCATGGCTATACGGACGCCCCGGTCTTCAAGAACCCTGATGCCACGAATAGTTGTTCCGCCCGGTGATGTGACCATGTCCCGTAGTTCCCCTGTATGTACTCCATCTTCCAGCACCATTTTTGCCGCCCCCAGCACGGTCTGGGCTGCCAGCGTCTTTGCGGTTTTCCTGTCAAGCCCTTCAAACACACCGCCGTCAGCCAGAGCCTCAATTATCAGGAATATGTATGCTGGACCGCTCCCCGATAGCCCTGTGACAGCATCAAGGAGATGTTCGGGCAGTATTACTGTCCGCCCGATCGAATTAAATATCCCTGTCGCAACTGCTTCATCCTCTGCAGTGACAGCGCTTCCTGAACACACGGCTGATGCTGCCTCAAGGACGGTAGCGGCAATGTTAGGCATCACCCTTACAACTTTTGTTCCTTTTGGAAGGGCGTTTTCATAAGTCTCGATCGGAACACCGGCAGCTATCGATATAATGATCTGTTTCTTTATAGAACCCTTTATTTCCTCAAGGACTTTCTGGACTATCTGGGGTTTTACAGCGATTATTATTATATCTGTATTCTGCACAGCAGTGCAGTTATTTTCGCATGTGTTGATACTGTATGTCTTTTCAAGCGACTTCAATTTAGCTGTGTCCGCATCGCCTGCAAAAATCCTATCCGGAGTGACCAGTTTTGCATGAAGAATGCCTTTGATAAGGGCTTCACCCATCTTTCCGGTGCCTATAAATCCGATCTTTTTACCTGCTATTGTCATGTGAAAAAAAAATCATGTCCTGGTAAGTTTCAGGATCGCAGCAGCTATATCTCCTTTTGTTTCAATGAGCGCTTTTTTTGCGTCAGCCTCGTTCGATTTTGTCTGCTCCATTACGAGTTTGACATCATCTTCAGGTATCTTCGCCTCGCGCGGCACTTCCTGCGGCGTCCCTACCACCTGATATGTCTTCATGCCTCTGGCATCCATTATCGAAACTTCCGCGTCCTTAAAGATAATGTCTTTTTCAGGGGTTCGGATGATAACTTCTTCGACATTCTCCACTTCATTGATATCTATCCCCATCTGTTTCATCATCGATGCCATCTTGCGAGGATTTATGCCTTTACCAAGACCGGGAAACATTTATATCACCCGCAGCTTCCACACCCGGAACCGCATTCCAAACCAGGATTATTAATGACAAAACCTTTTCTGTGATCATTGTCTATAAAGTCGATCTTCAATTCTTCAATGTCTTCCTGAAGGTCCTTGCTGAAAATGATCTTTATACCATTACTTTCAAGTACATCGTCCTCTTTTCCAGGGGATTTTTCAAGGGAGAGACCATATTGAACTCCCCTGCAGCCGAGCCCGGCTGCGAAAATTCGCAATCCGTGGTCTGTTTTATTTTGTTCTTCAAATAGTTGCTTTAATTCTGACGCCGCTGCATCTGTAATCTCGATCATGGATATTCTCCTTTTTCCTTCCTACGTTCTGGGAATATATAAATAGTTTGTAAAATATGGTGCTTGTAATTAATCGAAATATTGATAAATTAATAAAAATTAAGAAAAGTATATATATAATGAAGGTAAGTTTCATATAAGGTGATACTATGGAGACACTTAAAATCAGAATTAAGAGGCGTCTTGAGGTATACCTCGAACTAGATATTGATGGGATAAGGAAACTGATATTAAACCTGCTCCTGAAATTAAAGAAAGTTACAGTAGACCTTTTACATAAGGAGATCAACAAGAAATTCAGGGTTTCGTACAGTGCAGTAGCTTCCACTCTGGGTTATATCCATTCAAAACTAGGAATTCTGCATGTCTTCAAGGAGTCATATAAAACCCCAACCGTGTACTCACTAAAAGAAGAATATGTAGATATGATAAATAGTGCATTAAGTAAAAAAGTACCTGTCAGTTAACATCTCATGGCGCATATTTCGTTGTTCAATTCGATAATGCGCTGAATTATTTTTTCTTTCAAGCTGTTGCACCAGAGGTTATGCCTTCGAGTTTATTGATCCTCTGTTTAAGCGCTTTTATTACAGGTTCGTTATCCTGGTATTCCAGGTCCTCACCGCAAATCGGGCAGATGAACAAAAGGTCTGACGCAGTCTCAAACAGGAAACGACTGCATTGTTTATTGCAGGTATAGAATACTTTGCCATCCTCAAATTCAAGTTTAATTTTGAGGTTCTTTATTAACTTCTTTGATTCTAGCTCAAGCTGGTTTTCCAGACTTTCAAGGTCAAGCCTCCAGAGGTAAGT
>JBGOYM010000023.1:0-14616 GCA_041479675.1 Candidatus Methanoperedens sp. | reverse complement strand
CACCAACTGCAGTAGCGTTGATTGTGATAAAAGTTCCTTGTGTGGATACGGAATAAGGGCCCAAGATCATATCGTAGATGCTAACCACCATACCGAGAGAATTATTTATCGTACCATTGTTGAAGAATGTATTTGCCCCGTTTTGCTTGAAAAGATTTCCTTCTATGATATTGTTAATTTTGATAACGGATTTGTTATATTCGATATTCAACTGTGCACCAGCAATTGCAGTACCCTTCGAGTCGATAGATATGTTCAAATTAAATGTTTGTCCCTGAATAACTGTTTTTGTTGAAGGGGTTACAAAAACGTCTGCTGCTGAGGCCTGACCGACAAGAAATATTACTGATAGTAGAAATATTCTGAAAATAACATTTTTATCCATAGTTTACAATGTTAATGAACATGAATATAACTTCTATGACCAAAGGATTATGACTTCTATGACCAAAGGATTATACCTTCAAAAGTAATTAAGCCATTCCAATGTTCATTGAAATAGACGGCTGGATGGCAAAACTGCGTTTCTCAGCATGCCATTTCATCCCCAACCACCCCAAATGCGGCTCTTTGCACGGCCATACATACGCTGTCAGTGTGAGGGTCGAAGGTGAACAGGTCGGGGAATTTATAATCGATTTTGAGAAAGTGAAAAAAATAGTCAATGAACTCTGCGACAGGCTAGACCACAGGGTAATGATAGCTGAAAATGACCTGCGACTTCGGATAGAGAAAAAGAAAGACGTTACAGTAGAGATCATAGAAAGTAAAAAACGATATGTTCTGCCATCAGAGGATGTAGTGTTCCTGCCCACAACCTCGGTGAGCGCAGAAGACCTGTGCAAATATTTCACAGCCGGGATAGTAAAAGCGCTCCAGGGTTTAGATAATATCAAGAAGATCCACGTCAGGGTGGATGAGGGTATAGGTCAGGGCGCAGGCTGCGAGTTTGAGATGTAAATCTCAATAGTTGTCCATTACCTGTTTAACAGCATTTTTATACTCTATTTTCATAGAATAGAGGTTGTGGTCTCCTTTTACATCGATCCTTAATATCCCAAGTCTTGTGTTCATAAGACCGACCATGGCTGAAACCCCCCTGTAATTCAGATCAAATCCCTCTTTTGAAAGAGCGTCAAAGACATCCTGCGTGGTATAGGGCGAACCAGTGAGAAATAATTTTAAAACCGACCTTCTGATGCCGGTTTCGTCCCTCGTAAGGTACTTTGTCACTCTCGTTTTCATTTTCTCATTTCCTTCAGTACTCAGTCAGAACACCAGTTTTTCCCTATTAAATCTTAAGAGTTTATACTTTTGCTTTGCTTACAGGGGCGTTTTCTCAACGACCATCCCGTTTTTCATAGGGTAACGCTCAATAACATAAACATTGAGTCCTTTTTCCTTCAGTTCATCTACCAGGTCAGACGCTATCCACCATGCAGTCTCCACAGAACCCTCCCTGACAGCGAACATATCCTCAGTAACTCCCGCGTCTTTCAGGATGTATTGCCCATCTCCCTCGATAACACCATATACAAGCGTTCCGTCATCTGTGATCTCATCAAAATCCCTCGCTGACCTTTTCGCGATGCGCTTGAACCTCTCCCGCAACTGCACCGCGTCCTTGAACACAGACGAACAGAAATGGATCTTTTTACCTTTAACTGATCCTGCAAAATCCCTGCTCTCAAGTACGGCCATAGAAATATCATTCTCAGGAACATAACCCCTTTTTTCAAGCTCTGATGCATTTGTTTCCGAGAACTCAAGTTCGTTCAGGTTCAGGAAGCCATCCACTTCTTCAAGCAGGGATAAAATCCCGCAGAGGTCAGATTTGATGGATGGGATCTCAAAACCTGTAGAAATGCCAAGTTCATGGGCATTTATGATCGAATCGCGGTAAGGCGTCATCTGGATATTTTCCCACATATCAGGCTGAGGATGGAACCTTATCTCATCAAGACCTGCATCACGCAGTGAAACAAGTACATCCTTTCCTGGTGTAAAAGCAGTGTATAAATGAATATGGAACGACTTACCGAACTTCTTCTTAAGAAGGCGTATGTAACGCAACACTCTTTCCAATTTTAAAAGAGGCTCTCCACCTGTTATGCTTGCACCAGTAGCGTCCATTGAAGTCGCTTCTTCAATTACGTCTTCGTCCTTTTCCACCCGCCTTTCATTTGCGAATACTGTGTCCTTTTCTCGCCTCTCATATGAAACCGGGCAGTAAAAGCAGTTCCTGCCGCAGATGCCTGTAATAAAAAGTACCATTTTTGCCCCCTTATAGCAGAGGCAGCATCCTTCAGGCAGGTAATTATAGAAAGAACCAGACCTGTCAGTTTCCATGACTATTTTCTTCGATTTATGATATATTCACCAAGCGTGATGAGTTTCTCTCTTGCAGGGCTGTCATCAATCTTTTCAATATACACGATCGCACTTCTAAGTTCTTCTCGCGCTGTTTCCTCGGCATAATCGATAGAGTCAGAGACAAGGTGCATCAGTTGTCCGTTGTTGCATTTCATCATATCTTCAAGTGAGATTCCTGAATTGAGCGCATCAATGACAACAATAGATGGTCTTCCCATGAAAAGGTCTTTCTTAACTGGTTTTCCAAGATCGTTTTCACTGGAAATGCAGTCCAGAATATCATCCCGTATCTGGAAGGCAATGCCTATATGGCTCCCGAATTTAAGGAGTGATTCTGTTTCTTTATCGTCCCCGCCGCCCACAAGAGAGCCTACCTCTGCTGCAGAAGCGAACAGTGAACCGGTTTTCCTGAATGCAAGGTCAATGTAGCTATTCTTATCCCTGGCATAGTCAACAAGCTCCATGGCTTCCCCTTCTCCCATGTACAGGAGCGAATCTGCTATTGCACGTATGAGCCTGGGGTCGCGTGAAGCAAGCTTCAGCGAAAGCGCAGCAAGCACCTGAACTGTCAAAAGAGCCATATCAGTCCCCCATTTTTTATGTACTGTATCACTACCCCGCCTTTTTTCAGATTTATCTATCACATCGTCAAGAACCAGTGATGATGAATGTATCAATTCGATAGACGCAGCTGCAAAGCTTGCATCGTAGGCTGTTCCTCCCACAGCCTCACTGGCAAGGGTGACAAGCGCTGAACGTATGCGTTTACCTTTTGATGCTATCGCATACGCAACCGCCATTGCAAGCTCTGGAGGTTTGATACCACCAAGCAGGGCCTGGAGTTCTGCATCCGCCAGGTCTGCGCGCTCTGCCAAAAGCTGTTCTATTTCCATTTAGTTCTCCCATGACCGAAGTATTCAAAAGAGTTTCTATTTAAAACCATATTCCTTCATGATTTTAATTCATCCTAAATAGACTTTTCTAAAATCATATTCCATGACTTTCTATTCTATTTCCAGTTTACGCATCCTCTCAACTAACTCATTTATCCTCTCTACGGACTGAGTAAGTGCAAATCGTATATATCCCTCCCCGCACTCGCCAAACCCCACTCCTGGCGTAGCTACGACCCCGATTTTTTCAAGAAGCATTTTTGTGAAATCAAGTGATTTACCCTTTACTCGCACCCATACATAGAACGTCGCTCTGGGTGGTTTTACTTCCAGCCCAAGTTCGTTTAATCCTGTAATAAGGGCATCACGCCTTTCTTTATATACCTGTTTCATCTCATGGACACAGTCCTGAGGACCTGATAATGCTGCGATCCCCGCTTCCTGTACGGCTTCAAAAGCACCAGAGTCCACATTTGTCTTTACCTTTCCAAGACCTGCAAGTATGTCCCCGTTCCCTACCGCAAAACCCAGTCTCCACCCGGTCATATTATATGTCTTGGACAGGGAATGCATCTCTATGCCTATCTCCTTTGCGCCGCTCGTGTTCAGGAAACTGGGGGCTTTGTAACCGTCATATGTCATCTCTGAATACGCATTGTCGTGAATGACAAGTACATCATTTTCATTCGCAAAATCCACCACTTCCTCGAAGAACTTCGCAGTTGCTGTTGCAGACGTTGGATTATTCGGATAATTAAGGAACATGATCTTTGCTTTTTTCGCCACATCCGTTGGTATCGCATCAAGGTCAGGAAGAAAATCGTTCTCCTCCAAAAGTGGCATCTTGAACGGTTTGCCATCCGCAAGTATAGACCCGATGTTGTAGACAGGGTATCCCGGGTCCGGGACAAGCGATACATCCCCCGGGTTCAGGAACGCAAGCGGTATATGGGCGATCCCTTCTTTTGAACCAATAAGTGTAAGTACCTCATTCTCAGGGTCAAGATCAATGTTCATCGTCTTTTTATACCATTTTGCAGCTGCATCCCTGAAAGAAAGCATCCCTTCATACGACGGGTAGCGGTGCCTTGCCGGGTTTCCCAGGGATTTTCTCATCGCCTCAACGATATGCGATGGTGTGGGCATATCAGGGTCGCCTATGCTGAGGTTTATTACATCAACGCCCTTTTTGATGGCATCCTGCCTGGCTCTGTCGATGGTAGCAAATAAATAAGGTGGTAGTGAATTGATCCTGTCAGCGTACATAATCCGTCGGGCGTTCAGATGTTGTTTATGGTATATAAGATATGAGCTTTTTTTTCATATCTTTACTCATCATTCTCATCTTCATCTTTGCCAGCCTCAAAGAACCACTCGCCGTACAGCAATTTTTCAATCACCTGCGACACATATAAGCGCTTATGGTACTTCTGTATGTCCTCATTCATATGTAGTTCCGAATCTATCTGGACCCTCAGCAGTACATATCTGAACTTCTCCATGTCATCTATTTCGAGTGATTTGATGGTTTCCAGGAGATACGGCAGTTTATCCGGCCCATCAACCGCCTCTGCAATAACAAGCACATTATGAGGTATTTTCTTTATTTCCATTTCCTGCTGACCTGTCAGGAGTTTCAGGGTTTCGAGCGAATATTTCTTGTCCTTGATTATTACGTTCTCCATGCTTACCACACATATTCTTTATCTATCATGTCCTATATTAGCCAGACGGAGAGATAATGGAAACACCGGTAATTCTAAAGACAAATAGTAAAGGGAAGATAAAAGAGTATTTTGCGGTTCATGTTGGAAAATTGCATACAGACCTGGGGATAATTGACCTTGATGAACTGCGAACTAAATCATTCGGAGACTTGATATGCTCTCACCTTGGCGCAGAGTTTGTCATCCAGAAGCCAAAAGCTCCAGATTTTTTCAAGTATGTAAAACGAACCGGTGCGCCCATGATGCCTAAGGACATTGGCGTGATAATTTCAAATACCGGTTTATGCTCTTCCGATCATGTGCTTGACGCTGGCACAGGCTCGGGTATACTTGCAATATATCTTGGGGGGATAGCAAAAAGAGTTGTAACGTATGAGATCCGTGAGGAGTTCATGGAGGTCGCGCGGCAAAATTTTGGCCTTGCCGGACTCTCAAATATCGAATTACGCCATGGCGATATTGCTGTTGAGATACAGGGACTGGATGAGAAGTTCGATGTGATAACCCTGGACACCATGGATGCTTCAAAAGCTATACCACATGTTCCCGGTGTAATTTATCCCGGGGGTTATCTCGCCGTATATTCACCCTTTTTCGAACAGGCAAAGGAAGTCAGGGAAGCCATTGAAAAAACGAAATTTACAGATGTGACTACTATCGAGACAATTGAGCGTGAGATATCTTTTACGGCCAGAGGAACGCGTCCTTCAACTTCACGGGTGGGTCATACCGGGTTTATAACGATTGCCAGATATTAAATTTAATAATCAAATAGCGACTTTTGTGATTTTGTTTTTTTCCTGACCTCAACTTCAGGTTCATCCTTTGCTTCTTCTGTCACGCCCTGCGCACCAAAACCCCCGAACAATTCGATTTCGTGTTCAGTCTCTTTTTCTATCATCGACTGAGCTTTGTCGAATATCTTCTGGATATTCTTAGTCACTGATTTTGATTCTGCGAGGAATGCTATCTCCTCAGGCTCAAGTCTAAGTATCGCGGTGATAGAGGGCGCATATTCATCATTCTTGATCGCCATCCTGAAAAAAGGAAACAACTGGGAGCGGGTATAACTCATCGAAACATGACAGTACGCCCCGATCTTTTTTGCAATAGAGTCGCGAACCTGTCTTTTGCCTTTTGTCTGCCCGAGCTTTCTCCACAGTGAGGGAGGCTGGTACTTCACGAACCCTTTATAACGGTTTGTCCTTGCGACCATGATCCCTGAGGTCATCAATACACCCGCATATCTCCACATATTATAGTTCTGCCGCCTGCTTACCCTTCCTAAAAAAAGGGAAGCCCTTGATAGATAGTGATATCCTCTTTCAAGGTCGCCAGGGGCTGTATATTCAAGCGGGAGGTTCTCGTCAACCCACTGGATAAGATCTTCAGGGTTCTCATCCAGATTATAAGTGGCTTTATGGGTTTCAATGATATCTGTCCCTTTAAAGATCTTTACCAGGATCTTAAATATGTTCTCTTTTGTATCCCTCTCACCTGTTGCTATTTCATCTGATTCGAGCTTTTTTTTCCCCTGGGCAGCAGCCTGCAGGTCGTTTATCGCGCTTCGAAGGTCTCCTCCAGCATTCTCAGCAAGCTTCTCAATAACTCCAAGACCGCAGGTTATCCCTTCTGCCTCAGCGATCTTTTTCAATGCAGGTATCATGGAACGCGACAATACTGAATTGAACTGGATGGGTCTGCATACCCCCCTAAGCCCTGCTGACATGTCGTAGAGTTCATTTGCGATAAGGATGATGGGCTGGTTTGTTTTCTTTATAAGCTCTACTATCGCCTTTTCCCCTCCCCTGTCTGCTGTTCCATGGATATTATCTGCTTCATCCATTATCACAAGCCTTTTCTTGCCTGCACCTTCAAGGGTGCTCATTTGCGAGGCTGAACCCACGACTTTTTCTATTATGTCAGCCGTGCGCTGGTCGCTTGCGTTAAGTTCGATGACCTCCCATCCCATATCGTGCCCAAGGGCATGGGCCACTGTGGTCTTACCTATCCCCGCTCTTCCATAAACAACCACCGCCTTATCCTTCGGTACCCCTTTCTCCCAACTCTGTGCCCACTGCCTGAGTTCTTCAACTGCCTTGTTGTGTCCGATGACTAGAGATAGCGTCTGAGGGCGGTATTTCTCTGTCCAGTCAAGGGAAGTCATGATAAATGTTCTACAAACTGTATTCCTTAAATACATATCCTTTCATAAAATAGGTGATGAGACTGAATGCGATACAGCTTTTGACAAACTCTGCCATAATGATGTCCGTACTGTTTGTCCCCCTCCTTGCACAGCAGCTCGGAGCATCTGGATTTCAGATAGGCTTGATAGTTGCAGGATACGGCGCGTCGATGTTCATTTCAAATTATATATTCGGTAGGGCTGCAGACTCGATGCCCCCGAAGATGCTTTTTTACGCCGGTTTCTTAAGCTCCTCAGCTACGTTCTTTATGCAAATGTTCGCAACCGACCCTTTGAGCCTTGGGATAATAAGGGTGCTTACAGGATTCAGTATCGGCATCTATCCCGCGGTAATGATACTTTATGTCCACAGCTCCGGTCGTAGCATAGGGAAATTCAGTTCCTACATGCCACTCGGGTGGGCTGTGGGGAACATGACTGCTTTTATGGTCGCCATTTACTGGGAACTTTTTGCGGTGGATAAAACCGTGGGGAACGGCGAAGTTTACAGGGACATCTTTGCCCTGTCGTCCCTGTTCTTTGCAGCGTCATTTCTGATCGCTCTCACGCTGCCTGATATTGGTGTGAAGGCAAAAAAGAAAGGTGACTACTTCTCCATTGCAGTGCTGAAAAAGAACTGGGACATATATTTTGGATTTTTCCTGCGCCAGATAGGAGCGAACAATGTATGGGTCATTTTTCCTCTGTACCTTGTGAGCCTTGGCGCGAACAAATACGAGGTCGCCATGATCTACGCGATAAATCCAGTGCTGCAATTCTTCATTATGAGGAAACTTGATAAATATGATACAAAGTCCCTTATCCATGTGGGGGACTTATTCTCTGCGGCAGCGTTTTTATCACTAATTCCCCTGACCATATACTACCAGGCTGCAGTGGGACAGGCGCTTATCGCGATATCTTACGCATGTCTTTATGTTGGCTCCACTGCATTCCTTATTAAGAACAACGAGGAAAAAGGCACGGCTGCAGGATTACTCAATTCCTCGATAGCGCTGGCTTCCATAATAGGCTCCATTATGGGGGGTATCTTCTTTGAGCATTTTGGCTTCAGGGTTGTGATGGCGACTGGAGCATTTTTTGCGGTGCTGGGATATGCGGCGGTGCGGTTCAAGTCCTCTTAAATCCCCTGCACACCTCAAAAAAATTCAAAAGTAATTCGTTCCCCCTCTCTGTATGCGAAACCTCAGGATGCCACTGCACTCCGTACAGCGGCTTTGTCTTATGCTTCATCGCCTCAATCTCACAGATGTGGGAGCGTGCAAGCCTTATGAAATCGGAGGGCAGCGCGGAAACTTCATCAGCATGGGACGCCCAGACCCTTGTCTTTGGACCAAGACCCTTTAAGATATCATCTTCTTCAACGATCTCTATCTCGACTGCTGCATAACCTCCTGCAGATCCGGTTCTCACTTTACCGCCGTATTCCAGAGCCATCACCTGGTGACCCAGGCAGATACCAAGTATGGGGAGGTCAAGTTCCCGGACATAGGCAGAGCAATTGCCTGCACGCTCAAGGGTCGGTCCTCCGCTTAAAATTAGCCCGTCGGGTTCTTTTGCGAGGATTTCATCTATGGTGGAGGTATTTTTCACCAGTTCCACTTCCTGGTCCAGGTCGCGCACAGCGCGGTGGATCAGGTGGCAGAATTGACCGTAGTTGTTGATTACGATGATCTTGACCATTCCTTATTTTTTCTCAGGCATTTCTGCAAGCTTCAATCCCACAATAGACATTATGATAACATAAAGCAGCAGAGCGGTTGTAAAACCATATCCCGGCATCGGCAATGTAAGCTTCGACACCATTATTATAACGATCAACAACGCGACAGAACCCACAGACGTGAAAATCTCAATTTGCATTTTCTTCATAAGATCACAAGCTTTGCATCTATAATTCCATCAACCTCTTTTATCTCATCCAGAATCCTGTCATCCACTTCATTGTCAATATTGAGCACCATTATCGCCTCTCCTCCAGCCTTTATTCTTCCGACCTGCATCCCTGCGATATTGATATCGTTCTTTCCGAGTATCATGCAACAGGGGCCTATGATATTGGGATGGTCCTCTATCTTTGTCACTATCATGAAGCCTGACGGGATAACATCAATGAGGTATTCATCCAATTGTACGATACGCGGTTCCTTTCCTATGACAGTGCCGCTGATTATCCTCTCCTCTCCCTTCTTTCTCAATTTTATGGATATCTGGCTCGGATAGCCCACCACGGTCTTTGATTTGCTCTCTATTACCTTCAATTTCCTTTCTTTTGCGATAGTGGGCGCATTCACATAATTTACACCCGCGCCAAGCATGGGTTCAAGCAGTCCTTTTAACACTGCAAGAGTAACAGGAGCTACGTTGTGGTCAGCGATCTCGCCGCAGTAGGAAATTTCTATCGTCTCATAATTTCCGATAAGCTGCGTTCCCAGTTTTCCCATTTTCTCTGCAAGCGGGAAATACGGTTCAATGATTTGCATGACCTCGGCTTTAACATAAGGCATGTTTATGGCGTTCTTGACAGGCAGTCCTTTCAAGGCGTTGACTATCTGCTCTGCAACCGTGACAGCCACATTTATCTGCGCCTCCTCGGTCGATGCCCCCAGGTGCGGGGTTACAATGACGCGGTCCAATTCCAGCAACGGGTTCTCAAATGGCGGTTCCTTCGTGAACACATCGATAGCCGCACCCCCGACAATGCCGTCCTTGACCGCTTTTGCAAGCGCTTCCTCGTTGATGATGCCGCCTCTTGCGCAGTTGATGAGGCGCACACCTTTTTTCATTATCGCAAATTCTTTAGTACTAATTAGGTCTTTGGTCTCCTTGGTAAGAGGTGTATGTACAGTAATATAATCAGCGCGTCTTACTATGTCTTCGACAGTTGTAAGCTCCACGCCAAGGTCTTTTGCCCTTTCTGCAGAAATAAATGGATCATAAGCAAGAATTATCATCTCCATCCCCAGCGCCCGCTTTGCAACTTCTGACCCTATTCTTCCAAGTCCCACGACGCCAAGCGCTTTTCCCCTGACCTCAACGCCCATGAATTTTTTCCTGTCCCATTTCTTTCCTTTTAGCGAGGCGTTCGCCTGTGGGATGTTCCTCGACATTGACATCATCATGGCGATCGTATGTTCTGCGGCTGAGATAGTGTTCCCTTCAGGCGCGTTTACAACGATAATACCACGTTCAGTTGCAGCATTTACATCAATATTATCCACACCCACACCTGCTCTCCCTATTATTTTTAGCTTTTTACCCGCATTTATGACCTCTTTTGTCACCTGCGTCTCGCTGCGTACGATGAGCGCTTCGTAATTCCCTATGCGCTTTATCAGTTCCGAAGGCTCAAGACCCGTAGCTATATCCACAACAATGTCTTTTTTTAATATCTCAATGCCCTGTTCTGCTATAGGGTCACTTACAAGTACTTTCACGTATTATCACCAGACAAGTCGGCTAAATAGGGCTACAAGCATTTCAGCTTTTCGTTTAATTTCAAGCAATAGCATTATATACTTCAAAAATTAAAATTATGTGATCATGCATTCGACCGAAGAAGTAGCTATAGGATACGATGTTCTTAAAATGAACTCCAGAATAGCCCGCCGCAACCGCAATACGCTTGAAAGACATGGCGTGACAGCATTCAACATAATGGGTGCCATCGGCTCGGGAAAAACGCTGCTGATAGAGAAGACGATACAGGAATTCGGCGATAGGTTCAAGATAGGCGCCATTGCCGGGGACGTGATAGCGCGCATTGATGCAGCAAGGTTTGAAAAATACGGTGTACCGACAGTGGGACTTAACACAGGAAAAGAGTGCCATCTCGATGCCCACCTGGTAGAGCATGGTCTGGGCGAACTGCCACTTGATTCCCTTGATCTGTTGTTCATCGAGAACGTGGGCAACCTCATCTGCCCGACTGATTACGAACTTGGCGAACACAAAAGAGTAGTGGTCGTAAGTGTTAGCGAGGGGGATGACATTGTCGAAAAGCATCCTTTGATATTCAGTACGGCAGACCTGATTATCGTAAATAAGATAGATATAGCAGAGGCTGTAAATGCAGATGCAGATAAGATGGTAAAGGATGCCTGTACCATCAATCCCCGCATAAAAGTGCTCAAGATGAGCCTGAAAACAGGGGAGGGTTTTTCGGATTGGGTGGACTTTGTGGAAAAAAGCATTATCAAGAGATAAGAAATCTCTTTTTTTCCTCGTTCGCATATAAATGAGCAAGCCTTGCCGGTTCGGGAAGTTTATGACCTCTCAGGCACGACCTCACTATTGAAAGTGAGCTTTCAAGCGACACCCGGTGACCTGGTGCAACGATAATCGCCCTGCCGCGTTTGATGGATTTTAGCAGCCACCCGACTTTTCTGGCTTCATATAAAAGCGGGGAAGCCTCGTCGACCTCAACTGGCTCTTCGCCCGAACCGCACAGCAGTTTTTTTGTTATTCCGATAGTGGGCACATCCAGCGCCACGCCGATATGTGTGGCAATGCCAGCGCGCCTGGGATGATTGATGCCCGCGCCGTCCACCATAAGAATGTCAGGACGGTTTTTCAGCTTTTCAAAAGCGCTCATGATCGCTGGTCCTTCGCGAAAGCTCAGGAAGGTGGGGATGTAGGGAAAAATCACCTGCTCAATCGAAAAAACGCGTTCCACGATTTCAAGCGAAGGGTAATTCAGCACAACGATGCCTGAGAGCATCATGTCTCCTGCGAACGCCTGGTCTGCACCTGCGATCAGCTTGATAGGCGCAAAATCATCGCGAATGACGGCTCTTTCTGCAGCAAGCTTCTGGGCTGAAAGAAGAGAATTTCTTGAATGATCTGAAGGGAACAGGTCTGACATAATAATTGATTGATTGAAAAGTTTATAAAATAAGCTGAATATGATGCTTTATTAGTCCATTATTTTACCACATCGCAGCGGCAGGAATATGCCATGAAACTTTGCCTTTATAAAGCCCCATTCTTTCAAGTTGATTGAGTTTCTTTTTCAAATTATTGAAATATTCCTCACCTGATAATGGTATCCCTTCGCGAACAGCATCCAGTGCAGTGATCCTGCATGACCCAAGCATTGTTTCAAACTCAGTTTCAGTATAACCAAGAGGCTCTATTGGAAGTGAAGAGGTATTGGCATCTATCAAATCCCCGATCCGCGATAAAAAATCCTTTTCAAAGTTATTGCTTATCACAATAATATCTATATCGCTGACATTTGTAAAGGTATCTTTAGCCCTTGAGCCGTAGAGAATAATACAAACAGGCTTGAACTTCATTTCAATCTCTCTGCAATATTCCTTCAGGGCTTCTTTTATTGCATCAGGTTCTGTGCAAATTCTTTTATTTTCAAAGCGCATGTTATTGCCTCTTTTGCGATTTTTTCAGTATAATAATCCTCCGGTCTACCGGATGGATATGCATCAGGGTATCTTGAAGGGATGTAATGTCTGTCAAGCTCTTTGGCGCATTGCTCTATTTCATTGATATCCACATCCATTATCTCATCTAACCTTCGTAGAAGTGACAGGACTGAATGACCCCATGTAGCTTCATTATATGCCAGAAGCAGCCCTTTTAAGACCTTCTCGGCAGCCTGCTGGGAATAAAAAGCTGATGGGTTGTATTTCTCATGTTCAAGGAGAATCTTTGCAGTGGAGATGTCATTTTCTCCTTCTTCAAACCATCTCAATGCTTCTTCACGAATCATTTATTGCCTCTTTTAGACATAGACTATGCTCTTTTCAATATCTTCCGCAACTTTTTTTACTCGTATGCTTTGGATGCCTGTGGGAGTCAGAATGTCCACTTTTTTTCCCAGAGCTTTTTCGATATGATCCGATAGTTCAATAAATTTCAAGCCTATGGGTTTTTCAAATTCAACGATGAGGTCTACATCGCTGTCCTCTCTCTGAATTCCTTTTGCTGAAGACCCGAATAAGCCGATTCGTTTTACGCCGAAAATGTCTCTCAAATAGGGCAATTCTTTCTTTAAGATTTTTATAACTTCATTTTTTGTTAGCATCTTATCCCACCAAATTATATTCATTCATAGAAAAACCATGATATATGTCATCTCATATAAACAAATACTCCCTGCCTTCTGAAGGAACGGAATTCACTAAATGCACCCAAACCCATAATGCACAATCCTGTAATCCAGAATATATTATCGAATGCTAAAGGAAAATTAGTTAAAACTTTTGCCATTCCACCTGCTGCAAATAAAATCCATCCAAATAGGATAAGAACACCGCCTACTAACCTTAAACCCCAGCAATACAAATCACTTTCCAGGTTAAGAGAATCAATTATTTTGGCTAACAGCCAGGTTCCAGCTATCACGAAGTAGAGCGCTAAAAGAAACATTCCAAAATCGAAATACTGACCTAAAGTAGATTTCAACTTTATATGAACTGAGAAAATCAGCAACATCATAATAAAAATAACTTTATCCACCAATTTTTGATTTCTTCTAATAATTCTGAAATTATTTAGCCAATATTTGTAGCCAGTCCAGATTGTTATAAGAAGTATTATTGTTCTAAATAATTCATTTTTATCTGAAAAATCAAATGATTGAATAAATTCTATGATGGAATTTTCAAATTGTTGTATTAAAGGTGCAGTATTTTTAGTCGTGGGAGTATTAATATCAGTTTGTTGAAAATACATATAAAATAAGATAATTATTCCAATAATTGGAATATATTTCATATATTTAGTTATATATCTATAGTAAATGTCTCTAATTTTATACAAAATTAAGCTCCTTTTATTTCTTAAATTAATATTTTTCATACATAAAAATCTTTTCTTTCTAATTCCTCCTTTTTATCAATTTTTTTAATTTTTTATGAGTTCAATCGGTATCCAAGGGTATTTTGGCCTACACCTTGAGCGAACGAAGGATTATTTTTCTGAAACAAACTTTTTCCATTTTTTAGCATAATACATAACTATTGCAGGTCCGCCGCCAACTCCTGTAAATATGTACTTAAACCAGCCTTGGTTTCCTAAAAATGAATCTAAAATTGAGCCTACAACAGCCATACCAAGAAGAATTACTGCTGGCGCAGCTAAATAATCAAAAACAAGTTGCCTTATTCCTTCTTCATATTCATGTTGTTTCATTTTTATCTCTCCTCTTTAAAAATAATTAAGGGCAACCTACCGTGCCCTCACCGACTCCAGCGCCTGCTGCACCATCGTCCTGTAGCTCTCCATATCAGTTGAGTAATGCTCCCTCGCCTTCACAGCATCAGGCTCATTACCCTTCAATCTCTCAAGCCTCGCCATGGTGTGCTTCGCGCAGTCCACGACCCACCTGTCCCGCGTCGAAGCATCCACTATCTGCATGGACTCTGCCCTGATGGACGTGAGAACGTTCCCTTCT
>JBGOYM010000022.1:0-15390 GCA_041479675.1 Candidatus Methanoperedens sp. | reverse complement strand
TGAGCACGATTGATTTCCTTAATAAACTGCTTTCTGTCTATTCAAAAAAAGGCATCGATGTAAAGTTGAATATCAAATTTGACTCAATCGAGAAAGTTCAGGAGAATATCGACTGCTATAAAGAACTCACATCGCTTTACCTCTCACAGCATAAGCATGAGAACGCCAGCATAAACGTGAACCAGCCAGTTCATTCACCCTTTGAAAAAGCGCAACCCGTGGGGAACGCAGACCTCATAATATTCTCAAACATCCTTGCAGAGATGAGAGTACCGCCCGCAGAACGTGCCAGAGCAGTGGAGAATCTTGCTTCAGGAAGCAGGAACCCCACGGTATTACTCGTAGAACCCGCAGACCCTGTCAATTCAAAAGCGTTGCGCGTCACCCAGCATGCACTTGTCAGAAAAGGATTTATGGTTTATAGCCCGTGCACATTCCTCTGGGGCACAGTATGCACAGGTGCAGACTGCTGGAGCTTCAGGGAAGAGGACAACATCAGGGTGCCAGAGTTCATGAGAAAGATAGCAGGAAAAGAAGAAGCTTACAGGTATCTTAACACTGATATGAAATTCACCTATGCGATACTTCGAAAAGATGGCGCTGTAAAACAAAAATACCGCGCAAAGGGAAAATTCGCAAGGCTCTCGACCCTTAAAAAACACCTCAAAAAGCGCATCAATGTAGCAGTTTCGGTCATGTCCAGGAATCTGGGGGATGAGAGAAACTTTGTCTTTAAGATATGCGACGGAACAACATCCGTACCCTGCTATGCTGTTATCCCTGCATACCACAAGAACGATAATAATAAGGCGCTACTTGAAGCGAATTACGGAAGCATCGTTGAGATATTCGGTGCTCTTGTAAGGGAGAACAAAGAATTCTCTTCATACAACCTGCTGATAAATAGAAATACAATAGTTGAACCTGATATGAAGGAAGAGTTCTGATGCTGTCTGGGAGTATCGACCCGGATATCGTTAAACTTTTCCCATCGATAAAAAGCGGCGTAGTGGAGCGCGGATTATGGAGGATCCCGCTGTATTTTGATAAGAGCTTTGAAAGGAACAGGGGCTGCATCCGCCTGCGGCGATACATCGTCCACATGGCAGAAATGGGCGAACCAAAGGAAGCCATGATGGCAAAGACCTGCGGGATATATAACGAATTCATAGAACTCATCGAAAGATATCCCGCGGATAAGGAGATCATGGAGAGGCGCAAGTCGCAGCTGGATAAATACATGCAGGAATTCGTAAATGAGATAGCTGAGCTTATCGCTGAAGGAGATTCAACCCGTCTGTATTAAACCCAGCATTTGATAAATGAATTCAATATATATCAGAAATATTTATATAATATGACAACATAAATCTATCTGTGGAACTTTCAACGTCATTGCAGGCTGCTATATTAGAACTGCAAAAGAAAACAGATGCAAGGGCTGTTGTACTTCTTGATCCCGTGTATAAGACAGGAGAGGCCTCGTCCATATCAGGAATGAAAACACCGGAGGTAAAAATATCGCTCGAATCTCTTACAGAGTATGTTAACGACTTTGCTTCACACACCAAGAAATTCTTAAGCGGTATTAATATTGATGATGTCAGCGCGCCCAGGACGGTTTATATTTCAACTGCTGAGAGAAGAATATACATTTTCCGTTTTTTTGCCACTGGACAGAATAACAGGGAATTCCCGTTGTACCTGGGATTAACGGTCAAGAAAGATCTTGATTTAATAAAGGAAGGAAAAGAAATACCCTATCAAGTGCCGCAATTCGTATTTGATGAAGCATGGAAGAGCATTAAGAACATTCAGAATATATATTGCACTTTCTTCAATATTAAGAAAATGATATCGAGTTAGATCATTATCGTGTTATACTATTATCTTCCTTCGAAGAACTGCACTTCATCAGCATCCACTAATATTGCTTCACCCATTGCGCAGGATATCGAGTGGCGCACTCTTGCATGCCCTTTCATTTCTAACTTAAGACGTGCCATCTGGACCTCAGCTTCTTCGAATAACTCATCGGTTTGATGAATTATCCTGTGCATTGAAACCTGTTTCTCAAGTATTTTCGCAATATAACCTTTTGTTCCCACCCCTACATCCTCCATGCTGGTCGTCGTCAGAAAGATAACATCTCCCACATGTGTCTCAATAGCAGATAGGAAATTATGGGGGCTTCTGATCTCGATAGTCTTTATCTTGTTTTGTTCAAGGTTCCTTAAAGCCATCTGGGATATTCCACTTAAAACGATATATTTCATAGCATCACCCGTACATCGGGAACTCTTTCTTTGGGAGCATAGGCGTTTCAGTTGTTTTGACTTGCTCTGCAAGCTTTGAAAGTTCAAGCTCTATCTGCTCAGCCTGGCTCATCAACTTCTCGGTATTTATTGATAGACCAAAGATATTATTGAGAACTGTTAAAACCTCAACAGCTGCTCTCGGGTCAGGATTAGGTCCCGGCGTTTCGCCAAGTAAACTTATGGCCGGGATTTTCCGGATAAAGCAATCTGTCATTATGCTCCCTGAAATGCCTGAGATCGTCCCTACCTGGAATATCTCAGTTTTGTCCTTTATCTTCTCCAGCATTTCATTATTCGTAGCCCCTCCAAATACCCTTCTCATACCCGTGGTCGTAGCGATCCCTGCTATCGAGACAATGTTTTTAGCTTGTATGGATACCATCCACTCCACCAGGACCTTGCTAAGGTCGTATGATGCAGTGGGGTGTATGGGTATGTCTGAGATCACCACGACAATATCTTTTTTTGGAGCCTCATAGATGCGAACAGGCATATTGACTATACCGTTAAAGAGCACTGCAAGAGGAGGAAAGTACTTCGAATCTATCGAGCCTACATATTTCATACCCATCTCTTCAATGATATGCTGGCATGTAATGTTCCCCACAAGACCTGTGCCGGGAAATCCTTCTATGACAATAGGGTTCTTTGATTTTAAAGGTTCACTGATAATTTTTACAAAAGTTTCTGGGGGTTCTTGTACCATGCTTCCACCTTATTGTTAATTATGTCAAGAGTAAATAAAAGCATCGATGCAGAATAATATCCATGCTGGATTATTACGCTACGCTAGTCCCCGGTTTCATTCTACCACTATCCCTGCATACCCTACAACTGCGGATATATCCCCGGTTGCGTCGCCGCTCGTACTGTATTTGAGCAGTGTTGCATGCTTTGCCCCAAGGTTCTTTGAAGCTGAAAGCATTGCGGCAATAGGTCCGTATCCGCATACGCTCGCTGCCCTCTCATACAAACGGCGGTAGAATTCGGTTGTATCAAGCGCAAGTATTGGATCAATAAAATAAGCATCATCTTCCCGTGCCACTTTATCGTGTTTGTAATGCGAGAAGTCACTTGATGCAATTATCACGACTTTCTTTTTCACCCTGCTCACGGCTTCACTTATCTCCATCCCCACTTCAAGCGCTGTCTCTTCATCCTGCATACCCATGCAAATATTCACGATGTTAAAATCCCGGAACCTGTACTGAAGGAAAGGTAGCTGTACTTCGATGGAATGCTCATACCTGTGAGCGCTCTCATCAGTATCTATGATCTTTTTTGGAAGCGCCTTTATGAATTCAATGTCTGAATTCACTTCACCAAGAGGAGTGCCCCATGTCTCGGACGAAACAGAGACTGGTGAACCGTGACCTGTATGGTTAGGTCCTATCAGGACGAACGTTTCGGCTTCAGGCAGGGCAGAATACACATGGGCTGCGGTTATCCCCGAATACATATATCCTGCATGGGGCACCACAGCGCCAAGAACGGGTCTTTCTTTTAATGGAATATTTGCGAAGCACCGGCTTATCTCTTTTCGCAGGTCGTTTTTACTGCGCGGATAAAATTGTCCCGATACTGCCGGTGTTCTCATACTCTTATAATTCTGCCTCGAAATCTGCTACTGTGTAATTGATCGTGCCACCCCGTTCCTCAAGCGTCTTCTTGGCAAGAAGCCAATATATCAGAGCAAGGGCTTTTCTTCCCTTGTTGTTTGTAGGAATAACAAGGTCGACGTTGGATGTCGCGTTATTGGTATCGCAAAGACCGATGACCGGTATACCTACATTTATCGCTTCATTTACTGCCTGGACATCCCCTGACGGGTCTGTTACTACGAGAACGTCTGGTTCAATGTAAATATGAAGTTTCGGGTTGGTAAGTGTGCCGGGAATGAACCTGCCGGTTATAGCCCTTCCGCCTATCGCTTTTGCGAACATCTCAGAGGGATAGTGCCCGTACTGCCTGGCTGAAACTATCAATATTCTCTGCCGGTCGTATTTTGCAAGCATCTTTGCTGCAAGCCGTATCCTCTGGTCTGTTGCCTGTATATCAAGAACGTACAATCCATCGGTCCTCACGCGGTATACAAAACGCATCATTTCTTTTGTTTTTTGCTGAGTACCGATATGGATACCTGCTGTGAGATATTCGTCCTGTGGAATAATAGATTCATATCCTGTATCCTGTTTCACATCCTGTTGAAAATCGATCATTTCTTCCATTGTAATCACCTTTAATTATGCTGATTTCTGTTGTTTTTCAAGTGCCGTTCGTTTTACCGTAATCGGGATCACTCCTTTTTCCAGTTCCATATATGCTATATCTATTGGCTCTTTTTTATCGACTTCTATCAGTACAGGGGCCCCCATGGATATCTGGAGCGCCCTTGCGCCAATAATACGAGCACGCTCATATCGCGTAAACTTTGTTACTGTCACCTAATCACCTCAAAAACCGACATATATCCGTTGAATAAATCCAATTTTTACTATATTCCCCGTATTTAAATACGGGGTATTTTTTTCCCGGAGTCCCTCCGGGAGTGGTTCATGTTCGTTTCCATTGCCCCAGTAAATGGGGTTGCTGAGATTTGAACTCAGGTCACAGCGTCCCGAACGCTATAGGATGGACCAGGCTACCCTACAACCCCTCCTCACTGGTACGGCGCAAGCAGGTCTACCAGCTCGACATGAGAAAGCAGCATCCGCCTGCAGCAGTATCGGTCGATTCCGAGATCCGTGAGTACTTTACCCGGGTCTTCTGTCTGGCTACGTTTTTTATACTCATCCCAAACGCTAGATATTGCTTTCCCGCATGTAAAGCATCGTACCGGAATCATGTTTCACCTGTATGATTTCTGTCTTCTCTTCCTGGCGCCTGTTCCTCCGAATTTCTTGGGGAGTTTATAGCGTGTGTCATTGACGAGCAAACTTCTGTCATATTGTGCCAATGCATCTCTGAGCGCTGTATCGTTCGTCCAATCTACAAGACCTCTTGCGATAGCGGTACGGACCGCACCTGCCTGCCCGAATATGCCGCCTCCATGAACGTTGACGTCAATGTCCACGTTCGGGAGCACATTGGCTGCAAATTCAAGGGGCTCTGTCATCTTGAGCCGCACAAATTCAGGCTCAACGATCTCAATGGGTTTCTTGTTGACCCTGATGCGCCCTTTGCCTTCACTGATGGTTGCGCGAGCGATCGCGGTCTTTCTTTTTCCTGATGAATTAACGATTTTCATATATAACACCTAAAATTTTGAACCTAACTTCTTGCTGAGTTCGCCAAGCACAGTATAGTTTGCCGTGGAAAGGCGTGTTATGCTTGCATCTTCCAGAGTGCTTGCCTGCTCTTTGCTTAATTCCTCAGGTACGCCTATATATACTCTGAGTCGATTATGCGCTTCCCTTCCGGTAAGCGTTTTATGCGGGATCATTCCTCTTATTGTCCTTGCGACTATCTGCTCTGGCCGTCTCGGAAAATGCGGGCCGAATTCTCGCGAGCCTCTCTGGACATATTTCAGATACCGCGCGAACGTTGTATCTTTCCTTCCAGAAATGATGGTTTTCTCTGCATTGATAATATTGATCTCTTCGCCTTTCAATAACCTCTGGGCGACAAGGCTTGACATTCTTCCAAGAATTAGATTACTTGCGTCTATTACTGCCATGATCTCACCCCATTATTTTTACCTTTGCACCGTCGGGGTTCTTGCTCATGAGTTCCTCGATGGTAAGGCAGGAGCCCCCTGCCGCGGTTATCTTGTCCTTTGCGCCTGCGGAAAAGCCCAGTGCAGCCACAGTCAATGTGTGGTTAATTTCGCCTGCTCCCAGGACTTTTCCGGGTACAAGTACAAGGTCTTTGTCTTTGGTGTACCTGTTGAGCCTGCTCAGGTTGACTTCAGTGTACTGCCGCGTTGGGCGAGTAAGTCTGTGCGCAATGTCACGCCAGAGAGGTGCTTCACTCTCGCGGGACTGCTTCTTAAGACCTGAAATAAGGTCTAATATATGTGGGTTTGTTTTGTAATTGTGTTTCATTCTGTGCCTCCGTAAGACCCTCGCGGATCCGACTCACGCAAGTTTTGCGTTCGGTCGTTTGACCATGCGCCGCAGGCAGATGCCTGCTACGGTATTAAGAATCATAAAAAGATGATTCAGTTGTGTGCCTTGATTTGTTTGATATTACATAAAGGTAACGTAGAGGGAATCCATGTGGGGTTATCTCTTTATACCCCAAAACCACTAATGCAAAATTATGCTTTTTGACCTGCACCGCGCCAGAAGCCTTATAGATGCGCTGGAAATCGATACAGACATGAAGGCGTCTATGTTTAAAGCCTTTTCGCGCAGGGTGGAACTCTCAGGTGATAATATCCATTTTTTCAACAAGCCTTTCACCCCGGTTTCCCTGACAGGAACACGCTGCTCACTTCAATGCAAACACTGCGATTCCCATTACCTGCGCCACATGCTTGACGGCTCACCCGGCAAGTTATACTCTCAGGCTGCTCACCTGGCAAACATCGGCGCCAAAGGCATCCTCCTGAGCGGCGGAAGCGCGCCAGACGGGAGCGTTCCCACTTATGAACAGGCAGACGTTATACAGAAGATCAAATACGAAACAAACCTCAAAATAAGCGCGCATACAGGCATCGTTAACCGCATGCAAGCGCAGGCGCTTTCACAATTTCTCGACATGGCGCTCGTTGACGTTATTGGTGATGATGAGACCATACACGACATACTGGGGCTTGATGCCTGCGCGATGGATTATGAGAATTCCTTAAAAGAGCTGTTTGCGGCAGGCATCCCCCTTGCGCCGCATGTCATCGTTGGGCTGCATTACGGTGAATTGAAGGGGGAATTCAGAGCTCTTGAAATGGTCAAAAAATTTAATCCTGAAGTAGTTGTAATAGTGGTATTCATTCCCACAAAAGGAACGGCTTTAGAGGGAACTTTGCCTCCAAAGCTCGAAGATGTCGCAAAAGTTATAATAAAGGCGCGCGAAATGTTCGATGTGCCCCTGTCATTAAGTTGCGTGCGCCCCGGGGGCAGGTACCGCTCCATGCTTGACAGGTATGCCATCCTTAGCGGAATTGACAGGATCGCTGTGCCTTCAAAAAGCGCGTACTCAACTGCAAAAGAGCTGGGATTGAACATCGTTGAAATTTCGAAAATATGCTGCTCGTATGGTGTATCCTTATGAAAAAGATAGCAAGCCACGATGAAATTGATATTTTTGCCCCCGAAAGTTCGCGTTTCTCTTTTCTCAAAAGCCCGTATGCAGCCCACAGAACACATAGCGCCGTGGATATCTATTACGGAGATTTCGGAAGCGAAGCTCTCTCGCCTGTTGACGGGGAAGTGATCGACATTAAAAGATTTGACACGCCAACTCCTTTCAAAGAATGGAATTCTAAGGAATACGTCATAGCCATAAGACAAAATGAGCAGGTCATTAAGATCCTTCATGTAAAACCTGATGTCACGCCAAGCGATGCGATTTCAAAAGGCGACAGGTTAGGGACGTTCATCCACAACGGCTATTTCATTTTCTGGAATGACCCTGTGATGCACGTCGAAGTGAGACATTCCGGGGATTATCTTCGCGCCTCAAATAACCTGCGGCTTGTCCCGAATATAGAATGGAATGAACTGCCATCAGGCAGAAATATCGAATTCGAATGCAGAGTTGAGGAGATCAACAAAAAATATGCGCTTCTCTTTGCACCATACGAAACGTGCGGTGATGTCAGGGGATTTGCTCTGGACGGCGGGTTCCTTGATGGATATATTTCCTCCATGGAAGACGGTTTTTTTGGTATTCAGAAATAAAATGCAATGGCATTGCTTTTTGCCTCTCGTTCAGAGAACCGAGAATAAAAGTAATCCCTCTGAAATACGGCGATGGACTTCTTTCTGTTGGTGATAAAGTCCGCATCAAGATCGAAGTTCGATAACCTTCCGCAGCCGTTCCCTGAGCACTTCTGCGGCGCTGCTAAGGTCTGTATCATACAGGTCTTTCATTTTTGAATTGTGTAAAAAAGTGTATATCTTCTTCAGTTTAGCCTCTTTCCTGTCCTTCATCATCGTGTTTTCCGGCGCAAGGAGGATACTGAAATCATGCGGGTGGTTAAGTATGAAGTCCCTGAGGTCTTGTGCGGTCTTCATTTCAGGCAAAACTTTGAGCATCCATATTATAGGAGAGCCTCTTGTTTTGCGATGCTTCGGACCGTCGTGGATGTATAAGCCGAACCTGAAACCCTCTTTTTTCTTAAGGAGAGCAGAAAGCGTCATCGCTCCCGCACCGCTGCATACTTCCACCTTTTCGCTCAGTACAATGTAGCCCATCTCAGACAGTTCTTTTTTTGCAAATTGCAGCAGCGAAAGTTCGTATTCCTGCTCAGGGACGCCCCAGTAATCGTTCATGGTATCAAGCAGGTATCGATGGATATTTATAGGTATCTTCAAATCTTACGCATCATGAAAGCCTTTGAATTCGATTTCCCTGAAGACAGGTATTACCTGAAAAACCACATCTGGTTAAAGCCAGAGAATGGCCACATACTCATTGGCATCACGGAACTCGGGCAGTCGCTCTCCAAAGGGATAGTTCACATAGACCTGCCTGAAGTCGGTGAATCGGTCAAGAAAGGCGACATGCTAATAGCATACGAGACTATAAAAGCAGTCTCGCAGATAACTCTCCCGTTTGACGCAAAGGTCATGGAAGTGAATGAAAAACTCTGGGATGACCCTAACATGATCAATTCTGACCCATACGGTGAATGGCTTGTGAAAATCGAAGGAGAGTGGAACGAGAAGTCGTTATTGAATGTCAGGGATGCTGCAGACTATTATAAAAAACTGATAGCTAAAGAGCGGGAACGGTACGCGGGTAATTAAGTTTAGATCTCTGAATCCTGCGACTGCTTGCGCTTTTGAGTTTTTAACTCACCAAAACAAATTTTATCAGGGTCTGGGTAAAACCCAGCGTTCGTCTGGTAGTATGAAATTGCAATTCAGGACAAGATTGAGTTAGCAAGAGATTTTATCAGTGTTTGACTATAAAGAGATATGATTTATGGAAATAGACGATCTAGCTGAGAATAATTACGGAGAAATCACTTGATAACTGAAGCTGATACCTGCCGGAGATATGTCTTGCCAAAACTTTATTCAGCCGGCTGGAACGATGACCAGATCAATGAACAGAAAACCTTCACTGATGGCAGGATTGTAGTCACAGGAGACAAATACATAAGACAAAAAAAGAAACGATCTGACTTTTTATTGAAAATTAGAAGAGATTTTTCAATAGCCGTCGCTGAGGCAAAATCTGCTTATAAAAATCCTGGTGATGGACTTCAACAGGCTAAGGAATATGCAGAAATTCTCGGTCTTAAGTTTGCCTATTCCACAAACGGTAAAGGAATTGTTGAACATGATTTTATAACAGGTAAAGACACGGATCTGGAAAGTTTTCCGACACCAGATGAACTCTGGATGAGGTTAAGCCAATCAGAAAATATTACGCCTGGGATCGCTGAAATACTTCTTGCACCTTGCAATACCTCAACTGGCAAAACTCCGCGTTATTACCAGGAAATTGCAATTAATCGCGCGATCAAAGCAATTCTGTAGGGCAAAAAGAGAATATTACTGACATTGGCTACAGGTACAGGCAAGACATTCGTTTCATTCCAGATCATCTGGAAGCTATGGGATACCCGCTGGAACAGGACTGGTGAGCATAGACGTCCGAGGGTGCTTTATCTTGCTGACAGGAATATTCTTGTTGATGATCCGAAAGATAAAACATTCGCATCTATGGGAGACGCCAGAATCAAAATCGAGGGTGAAGCCATAAAGAGCAGGGAGATATATTTTGCAACTTATCAGGCGATCGCAAAGGATGAGCGAAGACCTGGACTTTATAAACAATATTCCAGGGATTTCTTCGACCTTATCGTTGTTGATGAGTGTCACAGAGGAAGCGCTAGAGATGAAAGCAACTGGCGCGAGATACTGGATTATTTTAAACCTGCATATCAGATAGGCATGACTGCAACACCACTTAGAGAGGAGAATAAAGATACATACCGGTATTTCGGAAACCCGATCTATACTTACAGTTTGAAACAGGGTATTGAGGATGGTTTCCTGGCGCCGTACCGGGTTCATCGGGTCGTTTCGAGTGTCGATGCTACTGGCTGGAGGCCGACCAAAGGGGAAAAGGATAAAACAGGTAGAGAAATTCCAGATGGTGTTTACGGAACAAGCGATTTTGAGCGGATTATATCTTTCAAATCACGTACAGATGCCGTGGCAAGGCACCTTTCAGACTTTTTAATAAAAACCGACCGGTTCGCAAAAACCATTGTTTTCTGCGTTGACCAGGAACATGCACAGGATATGCGAAAAGCGCTCAATAACTGTAATTATGACCTTGTGCAAAAATATCCTGATTATGTTTGCAGAGTGGTTTCTGATGAAGGCGATATCGGGAGGGGTCATCTTGATAGATTCCTTGAATTAGAGACCAAAACACCTGTAATATTGACAACATCCCAGCTTCTAACTACAGGAGTTGACGCACAGACGTGCAAGAATATTGTGCTATTTAAGGTCATTAACTCAATGGTGGATTTTAAACAGATCATTGGCAGGGGAACCCGCGTCAGAGAGGACTATGGTAAGCTCTTTTTCACTATTCTTGACTATACGGGAAGCGCAACACGAATGTTTGCAGATCCTGAGTTTGATGGTGAACCTGCGCTTATTACAGATGAAAAAATAGATGATGAAGGAAATACGATTGAAAGTAAATATGAAGATCTCCATGAAAATGAATCACAAGAAGATACTTCAGCGACTTCGCGTGAGACTCCAACAACAACAGATGATTCAGAGGGGGAACCAAGAAAGTATTATGTGAATGGTAGTTCTGTTGAAATAATTGCGGATGTGGTCTATGAACTTGATTCTGATGGTAAAAGACTTGCACCCATTAAATATACCGATTATACGCAAAAACAGGTCAGAAGCATGTACACATCTGCATCAGAACTCCGTTCGAAATGGAGTGATTCAGAACAGCGCGAGCAGATCGTTTCTTTGCTTATGCAAAAAGGAATTACTATTGAACAACTTGCTGAGGCCACCAAAAAATATGAAGCTGATCCATTTGACCTATTATGCCACGTTGCATATAATGCTCCAATCCGAACCAGAAAGGAGAGGGCAGAAAAATTAAGAGCAAATAAAAAGGATTTCTTTGACAGGTTCGGGGAAGAAGCACGGCAGGTATTGAATGAAATGCTTGATAAATATATTGAATTCGGGACTGAGCAGCTTACCGATACGAATATACTTAAGGTTCCTCCCATATCACTGCATGGAAACCTGATGGAAATCTCAGGGCTATTCGGCGGGCCTGCTGCTCTTAGAAATAGCCTTGGAGAGCTTCAGGCTCTACTTTATTCTGATTGAAATGGGTACAAGGATTTTTATTTATGGCGCGCAAAACTAATGATATTATACCAAAAACAACGGCACAACAGCTTGGAAGCCTGATAAAATCTGCGCGTGATATCATGCGCAAGGATAAGGGATTAAATGGCGAGCTTGACCGTCTGCCGATGCTTACCTGGATAATGTTCCTCAAGTTCCTTGATGATATGGAAAGGCTAAAAGAAGCAGAAGAAGAACTTGCTGGAAGAAGATTCAAGTCCTCAGTTGAACCGCCTTATAGATGGAGGGACTGGGCAGCCAAAGAGGATGGCATCACAGGGGATGAACTCATCGCTTTCATAAATAACGAAGAAGCTGTTAAACCTGACGGCACAAAGGGACCTGGTTTGTTTGCTTATTTGAGGAGTCTTCATGGTGCAAATGGGGGTGACAGGCGGGATGTGATCGCCACAGTTTTCAGGGGCACGATCAACCGTATGGTAAATGGATATCTCCTGCGCGATGTCATCAATAAGATCAACAGCATTCATTTTACTGCGTCAGAAGAGATCCATACGCTTTCTCACCTTTATGAAAGCATGCTTAAGGAAATGAGAGATGCCGCAGGCGATTCTGGTGAATTATATACTCCGCGCCCGGTCGTAAGGTTTATGGTCGAAGTGATTGACCCGAAACTTGGAGAATTAGCAGAAGATCCCGCAGCGGGTACAGGAGGTTTCCTGGTTGAGGAATTTGAGCATATGCGGAAACAATGCCAGAAGGCTTCAGATTTTGAGATCCTTCAAAAGAGCTCAATTCGGGGCGGCGAAGCAAAGCCTCTGCCATATCTTCTTTGCCAGATGAACCTGCTGCTTCACGGTCTTGAATATCCACAAATAGACCATGGGAATTCTCTTCGTTTTCCTCTGCGCGAGATCGGGGAGAAAGATAGAGTAGATATTATAGTGACAAATCCGCCATTCGGGGGTGAAGAAGAACGGGGGATACTTTCGAATTTCCCTGAAGATAAACAGACAGCAGAGACTGCGCTTCTCTTTCTTCAACTGATAATGAGGAAGTTGAGGAGAGATATTGGCGGGAAGAGGGGCGGCAGGTGCGGAATAGTTGTCCCCAACGGCACTTTATTTGGGGATGGCGTATGTGCGCGCATAAAGAAAGAACTGATTGAAGATTTTAATCTGCATACCATCGTTCGACTGCCCAATGGTGTTTTTGCACCTTATACTGGGATTCCTACAAACCTGCTGTTTTTTGAGCGGGGTGGGCCGACGAAGGAGATCTGGTATTATGAAATACCACTGCCAGAGGGCAGGAAGCAATATAATAAGACCCAGCCGATGCAATTTGAGGAATTTGCGCCTGTTATCGAATGGTGGAAAGACAGGAAGGAGAATGGACAGGCATGGAAAGTGCCTGCGGCAAAGGTGATTGAAAATGGGTATAATCTGGATATCAAGAACCCAAACGGTAAGGTAGATTTAGGGCATCTGCCGCCTGAGCAGTTGACTGAGAGCATCCTGAAGAAAGAGCAGCGGATCGCTGAGCTAATGGTGGAGATCAAACAGGTGCTGGCAGATGGAATTAAAACATGACTGACCTGATCCCGAAAGATTATGCTGTTCTTCTTAACGATATCAAGCTATTCCAGGAAACATATGCAAATAATCCAAAACTCGCACCAATGGTGCGAGAAATTGGCTTGTCGCATAACATCATAATCATGGAGAGCAAGTCAAATCTTCAAGCTTTAGAAAAATCGCAGACAGTGTCTGCGAAATCTGAAACAAAATTTAAGGAACCGAAGATAAATGAAAGTAGATACGTAAACAACGAACTAAAACGAACACGGATGAACTCTAATTGCATGAGTTCGTTTCAGTTCGTACCAGTTCGTTGTTTAAATTATCTTAGGAATCGAACACGGATGACACGGATTGGACGGATTTTCACGGATACTTTTAATCCGTGCGCATCCGTGTCATCCGTACAATCCGTGTTCCATCCCAAAAACCCTAATAATCATGCATCTGCGTTTATCTGCGTTCATCTGCGGTTGGCTGAGTCAAATATAACACCGCAGAGCACGCAAAGAGCGCAAAGCATGGCAGCAGTAATCTTTGCGTCCTTTGCGCTCTTTGCGGTGAGATTCATAAATAGCCTCAACGAGTTATCGAGCATTGCTCAGCCATCTGTGTTCATCGGCGTTCATCCGCGGTTAATAGATTGGACGGCGCCGGCGGAGGGGCGATGAGCTTTCCGATGGTGGCGCTGATGGAAGTTATTAAACACCGAAATCAGTTCATTCAGATTGATGACCTGGAGAACTACAAAAGATGCCGGGTACAACTACACGCTCAGGGTGTCGTGCTGCGTGATATCGTTTCAGGCGCTGAGATTAAAACCAAAAAACAACAGGTCTGCCGAACCGGTGATTTTTTAGTTGCTGAGATCGATGCCAAAATAGGAGGTTTTGGCATAGTGCCACCTGAACTTGATGGAGCTATAGTCAGCAGTCATTATTTCTTGTTCGTTACCGATGAAAACCGCCTTGATCGTCGATTCTTAGATTTCTTTATCCGTACACCGTATTTCCGTGAGCAAGTCACGGCGAAAGGTACAACAAACTATGCAGCGATTCGCCCTGCCGATGTTCTGAGTTATAAAATCCCCCTTCCCCCTCTCTCAGAGCAGCGCCGCATCGTGGCGCGCATCGAGGAGCTGGCGGCGAAGATAGAAAAGGCGCGGGGGCTGAGGAGGAAGGCGGGGGAGGAGGCGAAGGCGCTGCTAAGTTCCGCTTTACATAGACAATTCGACTTACCCAAAAAAGCAGATATACCGAAACAACCCATAGCTACTTTGGCGACTATTTTACGAGGACGAGGTCCAATATATCAGGAAGGAAGTGGAAAGTTAGCAATTAACCAAAAATGTGTACGATGGAATGGCATTGATATTGTACACGCAAAAGAAGTAAGTGAAGGATGGATTCAATCCCTTCCATCAAATTTCTTTCTTCAAGATAATGATATATTAGTGAATTCCACAGGTGAAGGAACTATTGGTAGGGCTTGTGTTTTAACTCAAAATGCAATAGGTTTTCCTTTTGATTCTCATGTCCTCGTTATTCGAGTTGAAATAGACAAAGTTTTGCCAATATTTATCACATATTATTTAAGAAGTCCATTTGGGCAAGAAGTAATTGAGGATTCGAAAGGTGCAAAAACAACAAAACAAACTGAACTCGGAACAACAAAGCTGGGAAAAATAATAATTCCTCTCCCGTCTCTTCCCGAACAGCGCCGCATCGTCGCCTATCTCGACGTGCTCCAAGAAAAAGTGGACGCACTCAGGCGCCTCCAGGCAGAGACCGGCGCCGACCTGGATGCGCTGCTGCCGGCGGTGCTGGATAGAGCGTTTAAGGGGGAGTTGTGAATAAGGAGGAGTTTGAATGGACTTGAGTTTTTGTCAATATTATATCGGTGATGGAACCCCGCCTACTAATCGCTATTGTAGAGATTGTCTGAAATCGTGTGTTGCTTGCGATGATCTCTGGAAACTGGTAATAAATCTCGCAAATTCCAACGCAGGTAAGA
>JBGOYM010000021.1:0-15414 GCA_041479675.1 Candidatus Methanoperedens sp. | reverse complement strand
TGCATGAAAAAGGAGTATCTGAAGCTGAAAAAGTGACCTGAACTTTTCTCCATTGACCCGGTTAGCGGCGGCTCCCCATACGGAGCATCCTCGGTCTCAGGACCAATGGCTGATAGATCACCAACAGAGAACGACCTTGCGGTCGCAAGGGCTCTTGGCAAGAGGATAGCCGAAACCAGCAAGAAGATTGCAGGTAAATAGCTCAGTATCCAGCCAGGAACATTAGCCCGAACAGGATAAACAGCGCGCCGGCGCCCAGCTTTATTTTTGATAATGGCACGACCTCGCAAAGTTTCTTGCCGAGGAATATACCGATAAGGCTTATCAGCCCGAGCGCAAGCAATGCGCCTGCAAATACAAGATGCGGCGAATTGTATTTCGCCACAAGGGTAATGGCTGAGATCTGTGTCTTGTCCCCCATCTCAGCAAGGGCTATCATGCTGAAGGCGGAGAAAAGAGGATTGACTGTCGAGGCAGCTTCCTCTGTTTCGCAGCTTTCCTTTGATGACAGCATTAGGATGCCAAAAGCCACGAAAAGCAGCCCTGCAAGTATCCGGATCACGTCCTGGGGTATGAATATAAATATCACGTCCCCGACCAGTACACCCAGCGCTGTTACAAGGGCAAAGGCAAGAATGACGCCTGTAAAGACCTTTACCCTGTCGTATTTGGCGGATAATGCGATCACTGCAAGCTGAGTCTTATCGCCAAATTCAGCAAGCGCGATGAGGCTGAAGGTTGTGAGAAGCGGGGTGATGTCCATATTTGTCGCTTTTTGAATTCAATGTTTCTAAGACCTTTTCAGGACCGTTCAGTTTCAGTAGCAGTTCATCCAGAACCTCAAGACCCAACAGGATTTCATTGCACTCAGGCATGGTCCAAACATCAATATCAATTTGAAGATTTTCTATACGAAGTTTTGCAGGTGCACTCCTTATTTTCAGTGCCATTCCAGCGACGGTTTCCAATATGGGAAATTCTGAAGATGAGTGCTCATATTTTTGAAAACCAAGTTTTTTGTACAATCTGGAAGGGATGAGGACGTGCCCTTCAAATCCTGTATCGACAATCATTGTCAATTCTTCATTTATAGAAGGCCCTATCAGAATACCTTTGATTACCGGATGTAATTTTTCATTAATTATCTCGTAATCATATTTCATATATGTTCACTCGCGGCAATTCTCAGGGAGCTTCCCAATATTTTTGCGCGCAATGGCTTTTTTGAGATTCTTGTCACCAGGGCATACTTGTATGGAGAGGCAATAGACCAGGCTTTTTCAAGAGAGTCCTCTGCTCCAAGTAATTTTCCGTCTGCGATAACAACATACTTGCCAGAATATTGTTTTTCTAACTGTTTTTTCATATTCCTGTATGTCAGGTCATTCATTACCTGTTCCTCGGAGGTTTCCTCCGAACCCATTGCCCAGGTACTGATAGCATCTTCAAATGCTTTGCTGAGGCTTACGCTTTTTCTCGCTGCTGCACTCTTGAAAAGCTTGTATCTTTTCTCATTTACATTTCTCAGGTGTACATTTATTGTCATAAATGTAATAATGGTTGATTTGGTTGATATAGTTTACATTCTGAATCATGTTTTTGACTGTTTGAAAAGATTAATTAGTGATGAAAAAACAAACTCATTCCAAAAAGCTCACTTTCTCCTCTCAAACTGAAGCAAATAAAGATCAGGTCTTGGCATCTTTCCCTCGCCCCGCGCAAAATCGGGATAACACCTGCTACACAGAACGCGCCAGTTAAGCGACGCCACTATGGAACTTCCGGGCACAAGGCGTGCAAATATCACCGATGGCTTTACTTCAAGATTCGCTGCCATCTCCTTCACAAGCGCCAGCATCTGCGGCTCGAACACTTCAAGGTCATCCACTTCAAACCCACGCGTGTTGGCTGTGATCCCTGCGCATCCACAGGGCAGGGCGAACATGTCAAGCTCTATCAAAAGAATGGGTCTGCCTATCATTTTCCTTAATTTCTCTTCAAATCCGGCTCTGTTTTTCAAAAGTTCTGATGTTATCATGCTTTCACCGTAAATGCATCAAGGGGCGAATGCGCCTCAAGCTCTGTCCCGCCTCTTGAATAAACCTGCGTTACCTTTTTCGTGAATGCTTTGCAGTATCCGCATTTGCCGCATACCTTTTTGCAGTTCATCCACTGTTTCTCAAGGATTCCGTCAAGGCTCTTGTTAGGAATATAGAACAGGTCTTTAAGGTCTTTGGTACAATCCAGCAGGTCCATGAGGTTTCCGTCATAACTCTCATTAGAATAAGCGTTCACGCAATTAAGGATCCACTCAACAAAATGCGTCCTGCCGCCGATCTTGTATACGTCCGTGATATCACTGTAAAGTTTGAGGTCTTCCGGTCTTATCCAGGGTGATTTTATTATCTGCTCCGGGTTCTCGATGCGCAGTTCAAGGCATTTATAATAATAATAATCGTCAAGCACGTTGGGTCTGGGCTCTGGACCGAAGGCATGCGAAAAAAAGTTAAAATGCGCGTACCTGAACGGACAGCGGTACAGACAGCCCTCGTTAACAAGCAGTTTGAGTTCGCAGTCAACGGAGTCGCGGATGGCATGGAGCACGTCAAAATGACGGTTCACGTTGGAATCGATGACAATGGAATCCGCGCCAAGGTTCACGAACATTTCAGCTTTCTGGGGTGAATCCACGAATGCGAGCACCGAAACAACGACCATGACATCATCGAAGTCCCTTGCTATTGTTTCCACAAGGTAGGGATCAGCCACAACGATGGAATCAACACCCATGTCAGCCAGTTTCTCAATATACCAGTGGTTCGTCCTGTAACCCTCAGGTGTTAGCTGGCGTCCTCCCATGCAGCTTGAATTCAACACAAGCTCCATCTTCACCCCATTCTTATGCGCGTACTCGGTCTGCGCGGCGATCTCTTCAAGCTGCGGGGAGGCAAGGTTGCTCCTGCCCGTACCGATATAATCAGGAGAGCCTGCCATGAAGATTGAATATATCTTATCTTTTGCTGTGAGCAGTTCCTTAAGGCTGTTGATGTGTCCTAGGGAGGGGACAAATAGCTTCATGCTTGTCCCTGTTATTTGCAATACTGATAAATGTTTTCATGATATCTTTATTTTCTTTACGCAGCACTCCCTTCCTGCAATGATATCGATATCTGCGTCGCCGCATTCAGGGCATTTAATTATTGGCAGGAAAAAATGAAGTTTCTCAAAGAACTCGATATTACCGTTGTATGAACATTTTCTACAGTTAATCTGGGGTTTGACGATCTTGATATCATATTTCGCTCCCTCTGCAACAGTCCCTGCTGTTATCGTTTCAAAGATGAACTTCAACTGCCCGGGATTAAGAGCAGTAAGCTCCCCTATCTCGATAAATACCTCTTCAACTTTTTTTGCATCATTTTTATTCGCACACTCAAGCACAGAATCAATAATGGCTCCAGCGATCGATATTTCGTGCACAGTTCCTCAAACCCTTTCAACTTCGATCTCAGAACGAAGCTGGATGCATTTGGCTGCAGCATACAACAATGACGAGAAGGCGCATACTGTCCCGATGCCTAATCCGATGAGCTCTCCGTCCTTTTTCGAAAGCGCCGTGATATAAGTATCCATCCTGACGTCAGTTGTGATGTTCCTTTTTTCCATGGCTGTCAGGAGATTGTTCGCCTCCTCGCCTGTGCTCTTTCCTTTCCTGCAAAGCTTTACCGGGCATATCTTGCAGTATTCTTTGAACAGCGCCCCCCATTTCGGTCCTGCGATGCCGGCATGCACTTCTGCCACTACACCTGCGTATGCTATGCAGCACCTCAATGCCCTGCCGAGCACTTTACCATTTTCCACTATCTCGCAGCAAACCCTGCCGTTCTTATAGAAGAAATGGTTCTCCATTCCGCGTTCGAATTTATCCTTCCCTGTGTTCCGTTTGTCCTTCAGTTTCTCTTTTATCCGCGCCGCAAGCTCAGGCGCCCTCGGTATCGTTGCTGCTGTCCCACATGTCGGGCAGTAGGATATCGGTCCCACAGCCATCTCCCTATCGTCTTTATCAATAAATACCACTTCCACGCCCCATGAATTGCGCCTGATAGCCACCCTGCCCCCATCCTTCCAGACCTCGTTATACGCAGCAGCCACAGGCGTGACCACCCTGCCGTAGCCGTAGATATCAGCCACCTTCTCCATATCCAGAATGCACTGGAGCGATTTTGTGAGCTCGGATTCTATGTCCTTGGGGAAAAAACCACCTTCCACAAGCGCGAACAGGATGGCAGGCGGCCAGGTTATTCCCTCGCCCCGTCCCACCACGTTGCCTTTGTCATCCATTATCGAGGAACGGACGCCGTCGGGCTGCTCCCATGTCACCGCCCTTCCTCCCAGCAGGGATATTTCCTTCAATACCTTGTGTGTGGTGCCGCAGTTACCGTCCTCTATACGCAGCTTTCCTTCAAGGTTTTTCCTTACTCGTGATACGAAATCCATGATTTTCAATAATTGATCATGATATTTAATCCTTATCAGTTGATAGAAATTCAGATAAGAGAACAGATAGAGGGAAATCATTATTAATACAAACTATATACATATCAATAATACTTCAATTCAGGTGTATAATGAATACAGTAAGAGTAAATATTACCCTCCCCATGGAAATTGCACAGATGTTGAGAAATGTGAAGAATAAATCTGCATTTATAGCTGAAGCGATAAGAGAACGGATTGAAAGAGAAGAAAAAGCCAATCTAATAAAAGAATTGGCTGAAGGGTATCAGATAAGAAGAAAGGAAGATAATGAACTTTCTCTTGATTGGGATACAACTTCCGGAGATGGAATTGATTAAAAGGGGAGATATTTATTGGGTCACGCTTGATCCAATCCAGGGCTTCGAAATTGGAAAAACAAGACCTGCTGTCGTGATTTCAAACGATATTAACAATGAACTTGCCGATACTATTACTGTCCTTCCTGTAACTTCAAGTGTGGGGAAGGTGTATCCTTTTGAAGTATTCTTAAAGAAGGGAATTGGGAATATTTCAAGTGATTCCAAGGTCAAAACAAATCAAATAAGAACTGTGGACAAAAAGAGGCTCAAAGAGAGGATCGGGAAAATACCTGACGCGATATTGAACGAGATTGAGAAAGCTTTGAAGATTCATCTTGAACTATGACAATACAGATAGACGATCAGGGATGGGGCACGCCGGTGGGAGGAGTTGGCATCATTGTTGTCAGGAAGGAGACAGATGATATTCATTACGATATCGTCCCGATCGAACTGTTCGACCTTACGAACTTCAAGAAAAAGACCTATATGGACATCGCAAGGGGCATTGTAGAGCAGGGATTCATCAAATTGAAAGTTACAAAAGATGAGGAAATAGAGATATGCTCTGGCTGCATACATGATAAATCAGCAAAATGGCTGAAGGATGAGGGATATAACTTCAAAGTAATGAAAATAGACGGGAGCGCGCAGTTAAAAGGGGAGATGCTGTTCATCGAATATCTCCGCAGTCTGGGCGTTCCGAATCCTCCAGCAATAGTGGAGGAGACCGTGGACGAATACAAGGCGCAGTTCTTTTATATCATGGACTGGGTAAGGAAAGACCCTGATGCAAGAAAACCATTATGCAAGACAGGGTGGAAGTATTTCATTAAATTCTTCAATAACAAAAATAACAATAGTAAGAGATCCCATCCATGAAACGTATCATCGTGGCTTCGTTGAACCAGAACAAGATCAATGCTGTGAAGGAGGTATTCCCATCATATCATGTGGATGGTGTTTCATTTCCTTCTGGTGTGCGGGAACAACCCGTAGGCCTTGATGAGATCATACGAGGCTCGATAAACAGGGCAAAAGGAGCTTTCTGGGATTGCATGTATTCTGTTGGCATCGAGGACGGGATATCCAGTGTCCCTGAGACAGTGAGCGGATATATGAATTTCTGCTGCTGTGCAGTTTACGACGGCAGCAGGATATATCTTGGTCTTGGTCCTGCTTTTGAGTACCCTCCCGAATGTACGAGTATGGTGGTAGATGAGGGGATAACGATCTCAGAGGCATTTTTGCCTGTTTCAGGGAGACCCGATATAGGTTATGAAATGGGCATAATAGGCTGGCTTACCGGGGGACGAATAAACCGAAAGGATTATACAAAACAGGCAGTAGAGATGGCAAGGATACAAATAGATAATGAAGGTCTGTATTGATCAATAATACTTATACTTCATGATACCAATATATCTCAGTATATTCACAGGAGGATCTTGTATGGACATGGAACTAAAAGAAAAATTCATCTCGCTCTGGAAAAAATATTTCAACAATGCAGAACTTCCCCTTACGTTCTATTATACCGATACGGAAAGACGCGCAGAACTTGCAACATCCGGCTCTATCCCAAGATGCGTTATTGGTGCGCTCTCAAGCGTAAGGAAAGGGCACTCGTTCTGTTTTAACGTGGACTCAATAGGTTGCTTTGGCGGGAAAAGGTACCTGGGCTTTTCGGAAAAGCTAATGCCTGGTTTTGAGTATTTTCTCTCATGCGGAATCCATGGAAAACTTGAAGGCGAACGTTACAAGAAGTCCCCTGAGATAGTCAAAGAGATGATGAAGAACGCACCGCATTTCAAAGCCCCTGCTAGATTCATAGTATTCAAGAGGTGGGACATGCTCGATAGCCAGGACGAACCTGATGTTGTGATCTTCTTTGCAAAACCTGATGTTCTCTCAGGTCTTTTCACCCTTGCAAACTTCGAGGAGGCAGAGCCTAACGGCGTGTTTTCCCCGATGGGTGCAGGATGCAATTCCATTGTCCAGCAGCCATATATCGAGAAAGACTCCCGGCGTCCCAGAGGCGTTGTCGGGATGTTCGACATATCAGCCCGTCCTTATGTTGGGAAGGATGAACTCACATTCTCTGTGCCAATGAAAAAATTCATAAGAATGGTGGAAAATATGGAGGAGAGTTTTCTAATCACGAATTCATGGAAGACCGTGCAGAAGAGATTATAGATATGACTACATATTTAATTAGGAATAACGGATTTCACGGATGCGCACGGAAAAAAAATTAATATATTGGTCAGTGCAATTAATATCACATCATGCGCAGACTCGAAACCTTCAGGTCAAAAGGTTCATACAATTCCCTCTGGTACTGGGAAGATATCGTATCTCCATTCAAGGTCGCCTTCAATTATTTCTGCATGTGCCTTGCCCGTATCTCTCCATCGCTTCGCCTCAAGAATTTTCTCTATCGCGCCATGGGTATCAGGATCGGAGAGTATGTATCTGTGGGGCTTGAGGTCAATATGGATGTGTTTTTCCCTGAACTCATTGAGATCGGGGACAACTGTATAATCGGTTTCAATTCCACTATCCTGTGCCATGAATTCCTTGTGGACGAATACAGGATCGGAAAAGTGGTCATCGGAAAGAATGTCACGATCGGCGCGAATACAACCATTCTCCCCGGCGTCACGATAGCCGACGGCAGTGTCGTGTCAGCGCACTCTCTCGTGAACAGTGACGTTTCCGGCTTCGTGGGAGGTGTGCCTGCGCGCCCGCTAAAGAACGGACAGGAATGATGTAATGAATATCATTGATTTCTTTTTCTGGTTCAAGAAAGAACCGCGGGTGAGGATAATAATGCTGATATCCTGCATCATCGGGACACTTTTTGGTTTTTACTATTATCAGTATCAGTTCAAAATAACACCATTCTATCTATGGCTTTTCGTTCCAGACAGTCCTTTTTTCACATTCACGTATGTCCTGATACTTCTGTTTTATTCATTCGGGGCACGGTCAAGCGCCTTTGATACCTTAGCATTTATCGGACTCAACAAAGTGGGCTTATGGACAACATTCGTCTTGTTCTGGAATCATGATTATTATTTTTCCCCTGCCACACGGGATTTTCGCATAGTGATACTCCTGCTTCATATTGGAATGATGGCTGTAGCTGCTACGCTCCTGAAAGAGATGAAAAAACTGAAAATGGGAAATTATCTATTGATACTCTGGTTTTTTGTTGTTTCTGACCTTATGGATTATGTGATGGCTGGCACGCATCCCATTATCCCGGAAGGAAGCGTCACAGCAGCCATGTGGGCGGCGGCAGCCCTTACGGTCATGACTTGCGCCCTGACGTTCTATTACCTGGAAAAAAAATCCGAAGGGATTTAGTATAAGAAGATAAATCTTGAAGCGATGAAAGAACTGCTCGTTTCTTTATCGCATAAAAACAGGTATAACAAGTTCCTGAAAAACAAGGTTGAACTCAGGTGCAAATGCGGCTACATTGAGACGCTTTCTTATTATGATTTTCTGGCAGGTAGTGAGTTTAATATTGGGCAGCCAGCTTCAATTATCAGTCCCTTCATTTCAGAATCCATTTATGATGAGACCATTACCGCCACTCCGATTTATCTAACAAAAAAATGTCATGAATGCGGCGAGGAAATTGCTGCCGTGTTCCCATTATCTCTTGAAAACTTGATACCGATACTGCAGATGCAGCCGCCTGACCCGCAAATGTACGGGTGATAACATGGATGTCATCGAAGCAATAAAGTCACGGCGAAGCATCCGTGAATTTACAGATGATGACGTGGACGATAAGGCGCTTGAAGAGATAATCGATGCTGGAAGGTGGGCGCCGTCAGGTCTTAACAACCAGGCATGGAGATTCATAATTATCAGGGACATAGGTACAAAAGAAGAGCTTTGTGGGCTAACGCATTACGGCGCTATCATAAAGAACGCCCCTGTGTTGATCGCGGTATTTCTTGACAGGAAAGAAATGTACGATCATACCAAAGATGTGCAGTCAATCGGCGCTTGCATTCAGAATATGCTGCTTGCTATTCATTCTATGGGGTTTGGCGCTGTGTGGCTCGGGCAGATCCTGAATAAAAAAGAAGATGTGAATACGGTTCTTTGCGCACCTGCGTCGTATGAACTGATGGCTGTCGTGGCGCTCGGACATCCGGTACATAAAAACAGGGTCTCTGAAAGAAAGGAGTTGTCTCAACTTGTTTTCAGGGAAAAGTTCGGACAGTGCTGGCAGGCTTGATCCAAATTATAAGCCGATTGATAAAGCAGATCTAAAAAAGACCGGTAAACCTTTTGATTTCACATCACTTCCTCCTTTTCTACATCCTGTCAGAAAGCAAACTTTTTCCAGGGGTATCAATAGCCCTTTTTTCAGCTTCTCTCAGTTCAAAAAAAGAAACAGTCCTTGCCCCGAGCTTTTTGCGGGTGTACATCAACTGACCGCCTTTTTTAAGGAAATCGGAATACACTTCCTCGAACTGGAGTTTCTCTTCATCAGTGAGTTCGATGGAAGAAGTTCTCCCTGAGATGTGATTTATCGCGGTCATCACATTCACTTCCCTGATCCTTTTCAGTTTTTCTTTATCATCTTCCTTCTCAACGTACATGCTTCTCCTGAGTTCAGGGGACCAGCCCACAAGTCTTTGTCTGAACTCAACAAATGTTATGGGTACATATTCTCCGTCTTTCGGTTTTGAGAACAATTTGCTTAAATGATCATCGTTCATTTACTTGAATCTCGAAAGCGTATCGCACATCAGGTTCACAGTATCTTTTACGGTCTTCAAACCCACATCATCCGATTCCACAGGTTTCAGGGATATGCCTCCGAAATGATTCATGTCCCCAACAACCAGCATGCCATGGATATGCATCCATGAATGTATCGCCTGGATGGTGAATTCCTGCCCTCCGTTGCGGGCTCCGCCCACCGCTATAGCTCCGCCAACTTTGCCTTTCAGCAAAAGTCCATTCCTTCGAAGAACAATGCTGCGGTCAAAAAGCGCCTTTAATTGCGCAGTTACACAACCGAAGAAAACGGGCGACGATACGATGATTGCATCGCTTGTCTCAAGCTTTTCATTGATACCAGCCATGTCATCTTCAATTGGACAGTTTTTCTCTTTCCTGCATATTCCACAATCATTGCAGGGTGAAACATTGAGTTTTGAAAGCAAAATCCTGTCGGTTTCAAATCCACGTTCTTCTGCAATGCCAAGGGCAATATCAATTAATCTTTCATTGTTCCCTCCAAAATTCGGGCTTCCTGAAATACCTGTTATTTTCATAAATCCTCCATTAATTTCAAACGATTTAACAGCTCTGGAATGCTCGCAAAGAGTACTGCAGACCTCTCTATCATCAGATTCACCTTTCCTTCGATCCCAAGCGTCCTGAAATCAGTCCTCAATCCGAGTATTGACTTACCCAGCGCGTAAGCATATCCTATTTCCCAGGCAGTGCCTGAATCCACATCAGCACCATCGACAACAGCGACAATTATGTCTGAGCTTTTGATCGCAGCTTCGTTCTTGCGAAAGATTATCATCTGGCGGTCATCCCTGTCTTTCACGTTATTTGAATCCTCCTGCGGCAGGAAGACGTTGAAACCACATCTTTTGATCTCATTCCTGAGCATGCGGTTAAAATCAAGTTCAGCTTCAGAAAAAAGCGGCGCTGCAAGATAAACGTTTCTCATAAGTTCTTAATAGTTCTTTTTTAGCAAATAAGTTTTCTAAAGCAGGATGAAAGTATTAACGTTCGTTAATCTTAAATCCTGTAATAACAATGATGACCCGGTGAATCCAGCAGACATTATTATAATTAGGTACGATGAACTCGCCCTGAAAAGCAAGAGAGTCAGGGCAATGTATGAGTCCGTACTGATTAAAAACCTGAAGGCAATGCTCCGCACTGATGGAAGCTCATACACAGACATAAGCCGCGAAATGGGGAGGATCTTCATTCACTCTGATGATCCAAAGGCTTTACAAAGCGCCGTAAAGGTCTTTGGGGTTGTCTCAGCAAGCCCGGCATATACATGCGAGGCGACCCTTGATTCAGCATCCCGGCTTTGTGCAGAGGTTTCAACTGGCGTTATCCGGGAAGGTCAGTCCTTCGCGATAAGAGCAAGGCGCGCAGGGAACCATGATTTTACCTCGCGCGATGCAGCAATTGCTTGCGGTGATGCTGTTTATTTGGTAAATAAGGATATCCACGTTGATCTTGATAACCCGGATGTTGAGATATTCGTGGAAATAAGGCAGAAAAAAGGATATGTGTTCACTGGTTCGAAGAAAGGTGTTGGGGGTCTTCCACTGGGAACGCAGGGCAAGATGGTCGCGCTAATCTCCGGGGGCATTGACTCACCTGTTGCAGCCTGGCTCATGATGAAGCGGGGCTGCGAGATAATCCCGTTGTATCTTAACAACGAGCCGTTCTCTGATGATACTACGCGAGAAAGAGCTATGCAGTGCATCGATGTTCTCCAGAAATGGTCGCCCCAAAAGAAATTCACGATATACGAGGCGCCCCACGGAGAGAATCTTCTTGCTTTTCTTTCGAATTGCAATAACAGGCTAAACTGTGTTATGTGCAGGAGAATGATGTACCGCATTGCCTCAGAGGTGCTGAAGATGGAAGGAGCGCACGGGATAATCACAGGCTCTTCTCTGGGTCAGGTCGCATCCCAGACTTCACAGAATATGCTTGCAGAGACGTATGGCATGGAATATCCCATATACCATCCGCTCATAGGTCTTGATAAGCTTGAGATCACTGACATCGCAAGAAAGATAGGCACTTTTGAACCTTCTACAAAACCAGCCACATGCTGCCTTGCAGTGCCGGAATATCCATCCACGGCTGCAAAACATGAAGAGGTGGCTGAGGCTGAGAAACAAATAGATGTTCCTTCTCTTCTTGATTCGATGATGAGGAATATGAAGAAGTTCAACAGATAAACTTTTGTTGATCAATTAATACCTTTTCAACCGTCGATAAACGCAAACAAATGCAGATACCATAAATAGTGCCTCAACCCCTGGCGATTCTTTCGGCAGCATCCCGCGCGATTTTTTAATCTCCTCGACCATATCCTCAGGTCCAAGATATCCAATATGCCTTGAAACTTCCCTACCCTGCGCATCCAGGAATACGACCGTGGGATAATAAGCGATACCGTACTTGCTTTCGATATCTATCCGTTTCTGAGTATCCACCTTGATCGCAACAAAATCCGCAAGTTCCGAGATGACGCCCGGATCAGGATATGTCCCCTCTTCCATCGCGATGCACGGTGAACACCAGTCTGCATAAAAATCAAGAATGACAGGTCTATTTAATGACCCTGCCGCCACCATGCCTTCCTCGTATGAATACCACTTTGTGTCTGCTGCTGCAGTGGTGGCTGAAAGCAAGAGCAATACTGCGATATATCCAGATTTCATTGTAGCAGGATTGGCTTTGAGGTATAAAGAATATTCGAAAATCAAATATCTTGACCTGATAATTTTTCCTGATCCTCAAGATACAGGTACTCCTGCGCATATCCGCAGTACTTCCCAAAGTATCTACGGGCAGAATCAGCTATAGCATCCCGCTTCTTGCTCTTTTTTACATCTTTGAGATTTTCAGAATAATATCGTTCCATTATCTGTTCGATATGCGTATCGACAGGGAACGACTCAAGCTTCCCGAAAGCAAAAAGCAGCACGCAGTCCGCGATCTTGTTCCCGACGCCTCTTATTTTCACAAGTTCCTTGCGTCCTTCTTCATAAGACAGGTTTTTTATACTGTACAGGTCAAATTCCCCGTCCGCTATCATGGCTGCGGCGCTTCGGACATTTGGCGCACGGAAACCCATCCTGCAGGAAACAATGTCGCAGAGTTCTGCCTGCGAAAGCGCCTCCGGGGTTGGAAAGGAGTAATATCCATTTTCGATCCTGTTCCCGAAGCATTCGCACATCAGCCTTATGGAATTTTTGATGTTCCTTATTGTATTGTTGCTTGAGCAGATATATGATGCAAGGCATTCCCAGGGATCCTGCCGGATGAGACGCAAGCCACGGTATTTCCTGATAAGAGATGTTATCAGTTCATCCCTGCCGATCTCAGAGTATATCTTTTCAAGGTCATCGTCCAGCCTGAAATAATCCTGAATGGATTTTTTATCAAGGGTTGATTCAATTATTAGTTCGCTGCCTTTCTGTTCTGCCCTGATGACTGCGCCGTTCACTATACCTGTCCATCGCTCATTTTTCTCCCAGCGGAAGACCTGCCCACATGAGAGCGTGAGGTCGAGATTGAAGTCGGGGGCGTGGATGTGGTACATTATGATGGAGTCACAGTTATATCTGGATTGCATTATCCAATTCTTCGACTGAAGCTACTTTTGGAGAGACCTGTCCTATGGTCTTATAAAGCTCAAGAAATATATCTTTTAGTTCCGATATTATTTTCTCCGAAAGGTCATGAGTAAACATTTGTTACCTCTATGTGAAAACTTGATATCATTCTTGAATCATCTAACAATTTTGTTATATAACGAATTTGTTATATTGTTCTTAACAGATAAAAGCTACCCTGCCTTCTTCAAAATCCCCCTTGCTGCAATCACACCCGTCGCCGCAGCATTCACGATATCCCTCGAAAGCCCCGCTCCGTCCCCGGCTGCGAACAGGTTCTTCACCGAACTCTCCATATTCCTGTCCACCAGTACCTGCATTGAATAGAACTTCACCTCTGGCGCGTAAAGGAGCGTGGAATCAGATGCAACACCCGGTATTATTTCGTTCAAGACTTCAAGCCCTTCCCTTATATCAGTGACAATGCGGTGAGGAAGCGCCATCGAAATATCCCCAGGCGTAACGTCCTTCAGGGTATTGACCACAGTGTTCTTCATGAGCCTTGCTTCCGTGCTTCGTCTTCCTCTTCGAAGGTCTCCCATCCTCTGGAGCACCGGCTTCCCGCCTCCGATCGTTGTGGCAAGTTTAGCGATGCTTCGCCCGTAACGGACTGTATTCTCAATAGGCTCTGTGAGTTCCACTCTCACCAGGAACGCGAAATTCGTGTTCTCTGATTCCTGATTTCTCATGGAATGCCCATTGGTTGCTATGAATCCTTCGTACTCTTCCTTGACAACAAATCCATGCTCATTTGTGCAGAACGTCCTGACAAAATCATCGTATGTCTTTGTCTGGATGTGGAACTTAGGGTCTCGGTTTATCTTTGTTATCGGGTCCATGATGATCGCAGGTACCTCAACCCTTACCCCAACGTCAATGGGTGCGTATTTCGCCCCTATCTTATGTTTCTTTACGACCTCATCTATCCAGGTCGCTCCGACCCTGCCGGGTGCGATGATAGTAAAACGCGAGCGTATCTCTGACTTATCTTCTAATACTACGCCCACGCAGGCATTATCCTCAATTATCAGGTCATCAACTTTTGTACTAAGAAGGAATTCAACCCCTCTATCCTTCAGGTCTTTTTCAAAGTTCCCTATGACTTTCGGGGCGTTATCAGACCCCATGTGCCTCTGGGTTATCTCGATGAACCGTGCACCCACAGCCGCTGCACGGCGTTTCAATAATTCGACTTCCTCGCCTTTGGGGATATACATCTGATCAGGTGCGCCGTACCGCACGAACACCTTGTCAACATGGTCAACGAGCTCCCATGCATACTCAGGGTCTCCCGTCTGCTCTGCAAGGTCGCCGCCCACGTCGGGACGCAGATTCAGCGTGCCATCTGAATAAGTCCCCGCACCTCCCACCCCGCACATGATATCGCAGGGATCACAGTGCGTACAGATGCCGCGCCGTTTCATCTTGCATTCGCGCCTGTCGATGTCGCGTCCCTGGTCGATGATGAGCGTATCCAGCCTGCCTGCAAGCTCATCTGCTGCGAACATGCCAGCTGGTCCTGCACCCACTATTATGACATCGTATTCTGTTTTCATGAGAGGATCTCCGGGAGCATGCCAGTATCCCGCGCGATCTTTATCTCGCGGGCGATGCGGCGTCCCATGGATAGATTTTCATCCACAAGATCTGAATAAGGAGAGCCGGAAATGAATAGGTTTGTCCCCGCAACGATTCGCGCTGATATCTCAAAGACTTTCAACTCAAGTGTGTCAGTTACCACAGCCTCAAGACAGAACGGACCGATCATTCCCCCGAACAGTTCAAGCGACTTCTCAACAACCTTTTCCCCCATATCGAATATCCTCGGAAGCAGCGACTCCCTCACTATAAGGGGAATGTTGCCTGTAACCACGAACGTGGGATATATCTCAGCCTCTGCAAGTTCTGTGGGTGAGCCTATCCTGAATATCTCATCGGCGTTAGACTCAACGCGCCTGTCGATGCCAAGTAATTCGAGCGTCCCTTTGCTCAGGGCATAGCCATCCTGCTTTATTGGCGAATAGAAATAATGCATGTAATACCGCGTTCCAAGGACGAATTCCTGTATGGTGTATTTTTCAGCGGGATTTATCCTCTTCTTGAAATCTGAATAATTCTTCACAACAAAGAAACCCATACCGCCTTTCGCG
>JBGOYM010000020.1:0-15503 GCA_041479675.1 Candidatus Methanoperedens sp. | reverse complement strand
TTCAATTACATTAAATTCCATGTTAATCCCCTCCTGGAATTTTATGCTTAAAATATTAATGAGGGGATTAATATTAATAATTTTCTGAAAGTATAAAAAATAGTTAAATTTATAAACTCAGTCTATCTTTTGGTAACCACCCGAATATCCTGAAGTCCACCGGACCCCGATCTTAGGCGTCTGGAGGATTGATTTAATATATTATAAGGTATATAGTATTTGGTGTTTGTCTGGTATATATGGCAAGAATGAGAAATGGCATGAAGTTAAGCTAAATCCAAGATAAGAAGGGCACTAAAAATAATTGAATTGTATCAGTCATGAAAAAAAGAGAAATCAGATTCGGAAGGAAGGTATTGCAGCTTCCATGTTTCTTTGCATCCGTATCCAGTGTTAAGACCAACTTCTCACCTAAAGACTATGTGGAATTCCTTGAAGAATTTGGATTCCCAAGCTATTTAGTATCTGCATATGACATTATCAATTTTAAACATGGTTCAGACCGCCTAAATAATGTTCAACTATGCTCAAAGGAAGAGAGGGATAGCGTGGTTCTTCTTGACAGTGGGAATTACGAAGCATATTGGCTCCGAGACCCTAAATGGAATTCATCATCTTACAATAAAGCATTGGAAACAGTTGACCCTGATTTGTTCTTATCATTTGATGATGCATGGAATGGAATGCAGGTTGACCTTGAATCATCAAACTATGAGAATAAAAAAAGTAATGACTTGATACCGATTATTCATGGGACACCAATGGATATCGCAGACAAGGTTATTGGTACTCTTAAAAAAAAAGATTGGAAGATTATCGCTGTGCCTGAGAGGGAACTTGGAGATGGAATTGTTCAGAGAGCGGCAACACTACTTGAGATCCGTAAGAAATTAGAACGAGAAGGTCAATTTCCATTACTTCACCTGCTTGGTACCGGGAACCCATGTTCTATTCTCCTTTATTCAGCCTGCGGCGCGGATTCATTCGATGGCCTTGAGTGGTGTCAGACAACAGTAAATCCCAATAATACTCACCTGGTACATTTCTCGCAAAGAGATCTCTTCGAGTGTGATTGTTCTGCCTGTACTGCGGGTGAGGATTCTTACAATGCTACGACTTTGGGGCATAACTTGTTATTCTATATTGAATGGATGAACACAATCCAAAAATACTTAATGAAAGATGAAATAAAGAGCTTGATAGAGAAGTATTTTTCAGCCAAATTGATAGCCAAAATAGGACTGGAATAATTGTATGAAAAGAATATCGATAAGCAGCGCAGAGGAAATTGTCCTACAGATATCCAAAGAAATTGAGGATTACTCTTGTCCGACTATGAATTGGAAAGATCTAACCGAACAGCAAATCTGGATGGAACTTGTCTCTTGCATTTTGGGTAGCCAAGTTTCTTTTGAACATGCGAACTCGGCTTTGAAACATCTTTCTTGCTCAGGACTATTGAATATTCAAAATCTGATAAAAGAACCTTCTAAATTTGAAAAGAAAATTTCTGAAGAGCTTTCAAAGCCTTTGTATGCTCCACTTCGAATAAATGGTTTGGGAAGAAAATATAGATACCCAAATGTGAAGGCAAAACAAATATGTCAGACTGCTGCAAAAATCTATTCAAATAAGTATTCACTGCATAGATTACTTCAAGAAAGCAAAAGTGATGCAGATGCAAGAAGGGGAATTATGAATAATTGTACCGGAATTGGTCCTAAACAGGCCAGTCTTTTTCTTCGTAACATTGGCTACAGTTCAAGTCTTGCAATTATCGATTCCCAAGTTTTAAGTTTCATGCGTAAAAAAGGGATCGCCGTGAATAATCCTGGTTATATTAGACATCAATCGGAGTATTTTGATCTTGAAAGAAGATTTCTACAATATGCCCAAGAAGTTAATGTCAATCCTGGAGATCTGGACATGGCCATTTGGACGGTTATGAGAATGGCAGATGTGGGTGAAAATTGATGAAAGGTGTCAGCTTGGTATCAGGAGGATTAGACTCGACACTTATGGCAGTATTACTACGTGATCAAGGATTTGATCTAGTTCCATTGTTCATGGATTATGGACAGTTAGCCGCAAAAATGGAATGGGAAACATGCAATAGAAACTTTACAGAACTCAATTTACCATCCCCTCTAAGGTTAGATCTTAACGGTTTTGGAAAGCTCATAAAATCTGGTATTACAGATTCCTCCAAAGACATAATGAAAGATGCATTTCTTCCATGCAGAAATTTACTGTTTTTAGTGGCTGGTGCTTCATTAGCAGTTCAAACAAAGGAATCTTTCATTTCAATTGGTCTCCTTAGTGAGAAGTTTGCTTTATTTCCCGATCAAAAACAGCAGTTTCTCGATTCGGTTGAGGGGACATTGGAAGTTGCACTTGGCAAAAAAATCAAAGTGCTTGCACCGTTATTTGATTTTTCAAAGGTAGATGTTATAGTTTTAGCTAGGCAACTTGGTATAGTCATTGACAAGATGTATTCCTGCCACAAAGGAGGTAAGGAACACTGTGGTTCTTGTATATCATGTAAAGAAAGGATTGATGCAATGAAGATTTTAAAACAGCTCGGAGACGGAGGAGATTGAATGGGTGGAGGCGGAGGAGGTTATACAGGTGGAATTACAAAAGCTGATAAGTTAAAAGAATTAGCCAAACAAAGAATATCAAAACTCACTGGTGATGAGAAATCATGTAACATATTTATACCTCATGCGTGGGATTATGATGAAGAATATCAAAGGTTATTAAATCTTTTGGAAGGGGTAGAGGGTTTCGAATATAAGGATTACAGTGTCCCTAAGGATGATCCAATCGAAACTAAGACTGAATCCAAGAAGGAGCTTGAGGATGCACTGGAAAGGCAGATGCAAGCGGTAAGTGTTGTGGTAGTTCCCGCTGGAATGTATGCGGCACATCGGGAATGGATAGAAAGGGAAATCCAGCTAGCTAAGAAGCTAGGCAAGCCGATTGTTGCTGTAAGGCCATGGGGAAGTGAAAGGATGCCAGAGGTTGTTGAAAAAAATGCTGATGAGATCGTAGGCTGGAATAAGGATTCAATAGTTGATGCAATTAGACGGGTTCGGAGCAAAGATGAATAACAATGAAAATGAGTCCGTCTCAGTGATGCTATCCACATCAAAAAATGAATATGGGGGTAGCTATCAAGATCATTTGTTCGAGCAATACAAGCTATATGTAGAAATGGCTGACAAGATAAGTGAGAGGCGTGCAAATGCGAACTCATTTTTTTTTACTATTATGACATCTCTGATTTCGATAATAGGTATAATCTCTGGATTTGGAACACAAGCCGTTAATGTTTTCAATTTTTGGATTATAGCAGTTTCTATTGTCGGTTTAATTCTCTGCTACAGTTGGAACAGAATAATTGAGTCTTATCGACAGCTTAATGGTGTAAAGTTTAAAGTAATACATGAAATCGAAAAGAAACTTCCCTTGGCATTGTATCATAGAGAGTGGATAATTCTCGGAGAGGGTAAAAACCCCAAGCTTTATCGGCCCCTAACACATGTTGAAAAATGGGTTCCGATGCTATTTGCACTACTCTTTATAGCTATTCTCACAGTTGGAATCATTTCTTTAATTTAGCCCACTATATTATCATCCAAACCTAACTCCCTTAGCGCAGCCTTTGTTTCTTCAATTTTCTGAGTTGAAACTCCACCCTCTGGAGTCACTTCTATCTTCAGGATTATTTTGAGACCTTTTCCGCTGGCAAACTTGGATAGAACCTTGGTGTAAAAATTCATCCATTTTTGTGGCGGTACCTCTCCACTCCAAGAGATCTTTCCGGCTGATTCAGATTTTTCAGGTTCTCTAATTTCTGATTTTTCCTGCTTGGAGACATTAACTTTAACAGAACTTTTTATCTCACCGACATATGCCGTAACATCAAATTCACCTTCATCATTCCCTGCCAGATAATTGCCATTGGCATCTATAGTCCCGCCAGTTACTGTCCATTTCACATCTTGAACAGAAATATCTCTTCTATTCTGGTCAATTCCTTTGACTGTAAATTTCTGTTGTTCTCCTGGTTTCATCTTCAAATATTGCGGTGAAATATCTATTGAGGTGAGAATGGAAGGTTTTATTTGTTCTATCGCTTTGTCCCCTTTTATAATGAACATGTCATCGGAAAATTCAATTTCGTTTGCAGCAAGACTATTCCCAAAATTAAACGGGTCATAGCCTTTTTCTTGGGACTTTCCGACATAGGCTATTTGTTTATTCTCAACACCTTTGGCGACGGTATCCCTGAGGATATTAGCATCCAGAATCCTATAAAACTGGGGTGAGGAAAAAAAAGCATCACGGACGGATTTTGTGCTCCATTCATTAAAAGCAGGAGGCCAGTTCTTTAAAAGGACATTCGGGGTAATACTTTCTGAAATATAATCTTCCTGCTTCAGACGATTCATGATCAACACTTGAAGAGATGGTGCGGCGCTTGAATGCACCATCCCGAAATCAATATGCTTCATCTTATTGTCTTTATCAAGCAGCATTATATTTTTATAAGTTCTCCATACTGCTTCTTTAAGGTCATTTTCAGATTTCTTGATGTTCATATCAAGCTGCCTTTTTTGAGCATCATCTAACCGGAGGTCTTCTTTTTCATCGTTTATATCTTCCCATGCCAAGAGCTTGCGGGCGTCTTCATCAAGACCAGATGACGATTCCGGAATAGACCAGATCAGGGCACTTTTGAATGTGCGCCCAGAAGTGCCGTATTCGCGTGTGAAGGATTCGATCATTTCTATTGTCTTTTTTCCTTCCAAACGGGATTGTTCTGGCGGAAGAATAACAAGCGTCAAAGTAGCTCTGTCAGGGATCGAATTGCTTTTCTGCGGGAAAAATATTTTCTCGAACCCATTTCCTGGCTTAAAAACTTCATATATCTCTGCCCGTATCCTCTCATCGATCTTAGGCTGCTGAATGCTTGCTTTTCTATCTGCGAGGATCTTATTCAGGGTTACTGTCAAACCGAAACGATAGCGATTGCGCTCAACCCTCAAATAATAACATGATGCGCTAAGTGATTCCAGTACAGTCTCGATATTCCCAATATCCGACCCCGGCTCTGCAACTGCAAGGCGTATCTCGGGAGTTGTTGCTTCGGCTTTTGTCTGACCTCCATTTGATTCAAAAAATATAGTAGTAGCGACTTTTCGATGAAGACGGGCTTTTTTTATAGTGTCCGCGGCTTCCTTATCAAGCCGTATTGAATGGGCATCTGGTTTACCGGCAATGTCAGTAGTAACAGCCACTTCAAGCTTTGCTTCACCAAGCTGTTCAAAAATAGCTGCTCTGAACATGGGGTCGTCCAGTGGAGCTGTTCCTAAAGTTATCAGAGGATCACGATGAGCCCCTTTAAATCCCTCTTGATAAGCATTTGATACCCAGAGCGCCAGTAACCGTAAGATCCCTCGGGTTCGCTGAAAGCGTGGTAACCCCTGCCATTTGCGTTCAAAGACTGACAACACCGTTGGATGGAAAGGATATGAAGCAAGAAAAGCTTCTTTAGCATTATCTACCGGAAAATCCCCTACCTGGTTGCGATGGTCTATTATCCAATCAGCATATTCTTTAATAGTTTTTTTAGCTTCCTCAGGAACTCCGTTCCATTCGAAAAGCCTTCTCCGAATAATCTCAGAGGTCTCACCTTCCGCAGACATCATTACAGCTTTACCAAGCCTATCAAGTAATTTTTTGAATCGCTCATGGTCAGAGTGGTCTTCTGCTGTCATTTCTAACTCAGATGCAGGTATGGAAACCACAAGAACAACATTATCATGACCCCGTACTTCTTCCGAGAGGTTCTGCAAGAAATTGTAGAACTGTGTTACCATGCCCATCTTTCGAAATCTGCTGATATAATTCATCAGCTCATCCATCAGGATCAGGCAGGGGCGGTCTTTTGGCAGGAGTTTCCGGATTACATCATTGCCCGGTGAAATCAATTTCTTATCATGTTCTTCAACAATTTTAAAGGCTTCAAGCCCTCCAAGCTGCCATGCAATCTCTCCCCATGGAGTTTTCCGCAAAGGTTCTCCGTTCTCTCCGCCGCGCCCTGCTATGGAATCGAACTCAGTACCGACAAAGACAGCAGTTGCTGCGTGAGGGATCTTATTAACGCCTGCTCTTCCAAGTATGCCAGTCACTCCTGTCCAGGATACTGCTTCAGGTCCTCCTTTTGCCAGATGGTAAAGTAAAGCCAGTGCATGTGTCTTACCCCCTCCAAACTGGGTGGACATATTGAAAACAGCGGAGGTTTCGGTGCGTATTCCTGAGAGGCGGCGGATAACTTCGGAAGCCAAGGCTTCCAGACTTCTGGTTAGATAAGTCCGCTCAAAGAAGCGCTCCGGATGCTGGTAATCTTCCGGTGCACGTCCATCTCTTATCTGATCAAGATGCACGGCGAATTCGGAGGCATCCATTGGCCTCCCTTCCCTCAAATCTTCTCTGGGAGTTACGACTTTGTACCAGGGTTTTAGCGCCATTTTATTACTTCCTAATTAGTTTAATATAAATGTTCCAGTATTTATATCCAGTGACCACCATTTGAAGAACCCATAAGGGAAAGTAGCAGAATCATTACGACTCCCTACAACTACAAGTGTTTTTCCTTCCAGTTTCACACGGTTCTCCAATCCCATCGCATGTACTGCCTCATCGCGAAGAAACCTGACAAGAGCAGAGCCTTCATTTGAATTCCGGCGGTAGCAGAATACAGCCCTCAGATCAGCTCGCACACAAAGTAGCTTCCATAGCGAGTATGCGATCTGGTCATCATTCTTGCTATTCTCTAATTCGAATGTCGCAGCAGGAAATCGCCATCGTTTCTCTCCACTTGCAAAAGCCATTACATCAAGAGCAAGATACTCGCTCCTTGGTATTGGAAGCATATTGATCCGATGGTCTCTTGCGGAAGCCTGCCATCCCATAACCTCACATGTTGCAACTACTACCGATGTTAATTCCTTTGTCCAATCTCCTAGTGTCACGTCAATAATGTAAGGTCGTAAAGTATATATTATATATCATTCATAATATATCAGAGAGGATGGATTATGAAGAAGTATATAGTAAAACTTTCCAAAGATGAACGTGAAGACCTTCGGGATATCACTTATAAAGGCAAACATAAATCACAGAAAATTCTAAATGCTCAAATTCTACTTGGATGTGACGAAGGTGAGTTTCAAACGGAACGCTCAACCAACGAAGTAATTGCCCGTGTCCTGGGCACAAGTATGAAAAAGATTGATCGAGTGAAGAAGCGGTTCATCATGGGTGGTATCGAAGCTACTCTTACTAAACAAAAGGGAAGCCGCATCTACAAAAAGAAAGCTGATGGAGATTTTGAAGCCCACTTGGTTGCACTGAGTTGCAGTGAACCACCTGAAGGCTATGCGAGGTGGTCTCTTAGATTGTTAGCAGACAAGGTTGTAGAGCTTCAGTATATTGATAGCATATCTCATGAAGCAGTCCGTGGAATTCTAAAAAAAACGAAATTAAACCCTGGCAAAAAAAAGGATGGGTAATTCCACCCGAACATAACGGCAGCTTTGTTGCAAATATGGAAAAGGTTCTGGATGTCTATAAACAGCCATATGACCCACAAAATCCTGTTGTCTGCATGGATGAATCCCCAAAGCAGCTGATTGCAGAAACAAGAATTCACATTCCAGCTTCGCCAGGGAAGCCGGAAAAATATGATTATGAATATGAGCGTCGTGGAAGTTGTAATGTTTTTGTTGCTTTTGAGCCATTGGCAGGAAATCGCATGGTAGAAGTCACTGAAAGAAGAACCAAGGAGGACTGGGCTCATTTTATGGAGAAAATTGCAGATCGATACGAAACATCTGAAAAAATAAAAATTGTTATGGACAATCTGAATACACACGAACCTGGATCGTTTTATGAAGCTTTTCCACCGGATAAAGCAAAAGCATTATGGGAAAGATTCGAATTTGTCTATACTCCCAAGCATGGGAGCTGGTTGAATATGGCAGAAATTGAGTTGAACGTGCTTGCAGGGCAGTGTTTAAAAAGAAGGATGGATGACATCGAGTTTGTCAGAAAAGAGGTACTCGCATGGGGGAATAGCAGAAACAACAAAAATGCAAAAGTTAAATGGCAATTTACAACCGAAGATGCAAGGATAAAATTATCCCGACTTTATCCGACTTTTGAAAGTTGACGTGACACTAGGCGTTCCTGTAACGCAGCTTCCTTTAGTGGAACGGCATTCTCATGTTGTTGCACTGTTTTCAGGAAAGCCTCCTGCCATTGTTTATCAACACCTTTTGTTATCAAAATCCCAGCCCTTTCTTCTTCGCCATCAGCCCTTCCACCCAGCGTTTCTCATCAGTCCCTGCCGGGTACAGCGCCGAGAACGCCTGCGCCAGCCTCCAGAAGCGCTCATCCTTTCCGATGCCGTCTTCTACAAGGAAACGCTTTAAAGCATCGCTTCTTCCAGCGGCGAACAGGATCATTGCCTGATGCACGCGGTCAAGTACCGTTGTCCCGGCAGGAGGCGCTTTCATCTCGCCCCAGCCTCCAGCTTCTTCTTCAGCCTCATCAAGGACGCCGGTAAGCGTAAGCTGCCTAGCTTCTTTTTTCTTGCGTTTCGGAGCCTGGATATTATCTTTCCCGAAAAGATAGGCTGTCCGCTCCTCTACAGGCAGGAGGCGCGCCTTATCACCTTTGACTTCTACAAGCTTTGTCAGATTTTCAAGATGCGCTCCTAATCCCTGTGCGATCTTGCGGGCAGCATCGTATTCGAGAACAAAGCCGCTCATTTTTGGACTTTTTCCTGGTGATTCAGCATCTTCATCATCTTCTATCTCACCTTCAATCTTCTTGTTGCCATTCCCGTTCGCGCCAGTCGAAAGCGTCCAGAGCCACATCGCTGTGAGACGCGCATCCTCCTCAAATCCGGTTGCATCCGCGCCATGGAATATCATCGCCAGCGCCTCTTTTGCTACTGCTGCCCATACATATTCCAGGTATTCTTTAAGCGGTACAAGGTCGCCACTTGCCTTTTCTACTCTTGAATATCGCGAGAATATCTCAAGCGCGGGACCAAGGCAGGCAAATATTGCGTCTGCGCCAACAACGCCTTCCTGCGCCAGGCGCGGCATCCATTCGTGGATGCGCACAGGAAGTTCCTGCAACACGTCGCGCCAATCGCCTATGTTGTCAGTGAGGAGGGAGCCATCTGGATTTTCTTGAGGGCGGCAAACAAGATGGATGGAAGAAGCTAAAGTAGCGGTTCCCATTGCATTCATACGGCTATTCATCTCCGTATCGATAGGCCAAGAGCCCGTAATTGTCCACCCTGCATCAATCATAGCTTGAAGTTGAGCCTCCCAACCTGTAGTTGACTTATGAGCAAAAACAACAATTCCAATTCCAGATGGAGATACTACACGCCTACCTTCAGCCATAGCCAATTTCATTCCTTGCTCAAAATACTCTTTAGTTTTGTGTGAATAGGGACCTCGAAATCGCTTCGACAAATGAACAATCTCATCAGTTTTATCAACCAATTTATTTGAAAAAAGCAGTGGATGTTCTTGATTTAAAGTTCTCTTCAACCATACATAAAAAAAATCGGATAGATCTCCATAGGCAATTGCATCATAATACGGTGGATCGGTAATGAGTGCATTGGCAGAATCATTAGGCAAAGGGTGAAATATAGCTGAGGCTCGTTCGGCATTACCTGGTTCTTTCATACACGAAGTTGAATCGATAAATGCACTTATCCATCCAACAGCATTTGAGAAACTTCCAGCCGAATTAGAGATGGAAACTGGTTCAGAAAAATCCCATATCATTGGAAGAGCTTGTCGCCCAAAAGTATTACTGTTAGTCTCACGAGAAGATTGCCATCTTGTCAAAGAAGAAAGAGAATCAGCTTGTCGATCTACCGCAATTGCTAAACAAGTCATTATGGCTGTTCTCATTTGGCAGTCTTGTTCAATTAACAATTTTTCTCTTATCTCGCGTAAAAGTTTCACTAAAGTGGTCAGGGCTAATGCCTGTCTATGCGTGAAAATATCACCCCAATTTTTCAACCCATATGAAACGGATGAACTTAATGCCCCTGCACCTGTTTCGTCTGGATACGGCTCATCCGGCACTAAGCTCAATTCCCCCTTATGCTCTTTCTTTCTCTTCTCAATCTCCTCAACCGCCTTCCGCACTGCCTCCAGATCGCCCTCTATCGGAAGCCTGTAGAACCGCCCTTGCTGTCCAGGCTTTGTCACCACTACACAGAACATCCGCGCATCTACCGCCCCTCCCCTTCTCGCCTTCAACTGCTTCCGCACCGAAACTACTGGTGTTGTGAATCCGCAGCATGGGCATGTAGCAGAGCCGCGCCTCATGGTTCCTTCTCCCACATCTTTTGCCTGTGCTTTATTAAATATCTCAAAATCCACACGCTTTTCTTTCGGATTGGGAATTATCCTCAAAGCTACAGACCGGCTACCTTTCTTAGCTAGCCACAGCGAGCGCGTTAGAGGCACCTCAGCGCCGCAGCCCGGACCTTCACATATTATGGTGCGCGCCCAGAGATAGGCTATTGGCGTTGCACCGTCCGGGTCTTTGGGATAGAACTCCCTCAATTCCTTTTCCGCTTCCTGCTTTATCCACTCGCCCCATTTGCGCACCTCATCTGCAAGGTGCTGACCGTATTTGGGGATGTATTCCAGCACTACTTTATTGAGGAGGACTGCAACTGGGTTCAAATCGCTTGCAAAAGCATCAGCGCCCACACGTAGCGCCTCAAGTGGGATTGAGCCTCCGCCTGCGAATGGGTCAACCACAAGCGGTTTCGTACCGGGCGCGCCGCCAAGGGCTTCATGCGCCGACTGTGTGAGCGCGCGGCTTGTCTCAAGGTATTCTTTCTTTGTTGAGTTGTCCCATTTGGCAAAGTCCGCAATGAAATCTAGCAGCGCGCCGCGAAGCACCAGAGGGTCGTTAAAATCCCTGCCGTCAGTACCCATCGGGTCAAAAAATCGCTTCATCAGCGCCGCTGCATCGCGCCTGAACTTCTCAGGGCAGAGCGGGTCGGCAGGATCAACCCAGAGCGCGGCGCAAATCACGGCGCGGCAGGCTGCAAGGGGACGGCGCGCCCACCAGATGTGGAGCGTTGAAATGTGTCCATGGCGGATGCTCTTCTCGCGGCGGGAGTGTTCGCTGATTTTCTTTATCGGGAGATCGACTTCGATGAGGCGCTTGGGGTAGGGGGTCATGCTAATTTCCCTTTATCAATTTCACACAGAGCTTGAATATTTCTCCGGCATTTTTTAGCGCCTTCAGACCTTCATCCCTGTCAAACAGTTTAGAAGCCGGCATGACAGACCGCTCTATCCCATAGAATGCAGGACCTCGCTTCCTTGCAAGGTCGCCTGATACGCTCACCATGAAATCGATCCTCTTTTCAAACCAGTCGGGAAGCGGTCGTGTTTCCCTGATCCTCAGAAGAACATCGCTTACATCATGGTCTCTGGGATATTCAATCGCCAGAAACCTCAAAGCGGCTTTGAGGGCGAGTTCAACCGTTTCCTGGGCGCGTCTGATGGTCAGAGAATAAACTTCCTTCTCGAATGCGCCTTTTGCTTCATCAAGCGTAAGTTCCGCGCGGTCAATATAATCAAGTGCAAGCTCATCAGTTCTCAAATTACCACAACCTCAGCGAATTTATAATCAGGTTTTAAGTCCCAGTAATATCGTTTATCATCAAGGTATATCTTTTTTGATCCCATTTTCTTAAGTTTTTTTCTCAGGTTCTTCATTTTGTTATCAATAAAATCATCCGTGTCATACATGATTATTCCATCAGTAACAATATCCAGTAGAATAGAAGGATTATTTTCAATTTCAGAGGGGATAAGAGGCACTGGGCTGATAAGAGTTCCAAGTTTATTCTCTTTTAATTCCCTGTATTCAACTGTAGCTTTAAGATCGCTCTCAATCGCATTAAATACATCAAACCTACCCCCTGTTCCAAATTTCTCAGCAACGATCAAAATATCAATATCGCTGCCCTCTCCTGCCTCTCCTCTTGCCGCGCTGCCAAAAAGGACGACTGAGATGAGGTCATTCTGTAAATGTTCTTCTAATTTCTGCGCGATAAGGCTTGAGTAATTTAGATAAAGTAATTGGATGTCTTCGTTCATTTTGACTCCGGGGGTTTATCAAAGATAGGGTTTGCTTCACGTATTTTGTCGATATATTTTTTAAGAGGATTTATATCAGGAATATTATATAGGAGATTTTCATAAGGAATCCAGTGTAATCTTAAAGAAGGAAACCTTTCTATCAAGCCATCTTTATCGCATTTAATCCAATTATCATTCAACTCTTCATTTTCTATATACGGTGGTCCATCCGCTCCAATAGGTATGTCTGGCATAATATTCTCAGGATTAATTTGAGGGCAAGCATATTCTATGTACTTATATCCATAAAAACGTGATTTAAATTTCTTAATAAAAATTCGAGGAGTTACAAGAGTTACATTTACTTCATTGGGAAAAATTCCTGCTTTCTGAAATATTAAACCTGCTCTAATATATTTCGCTAATTGATTATATATCGGATTACCTTTTGATGAAGAATCCATGTCATCTAAAGTCTTCATTTCAATAAAACAAATTTGACCACCGCCTTTTTGAGGATTATATTCAATTTGAGCTTTTGTATTAGACCCTACAGTGCGATTGATACTGCCAAACGCCAAATCAAGTTTTGGACTGCTTTTTCCATTTAAAGGCCGTGCTTCGAAATATATACGATAATCCCCTTCTTCCGAATAGATAGGTAATGAATTTTCACATAATATTTGTTGTAGCAAATAACAATCCTGTTTTCCATGATATGCATATGCACATGCGATAATAAAAGTCAAATATTTTTCTTTGAATTCATTCAATTCATTATCGTTTATTTGTATTTTTTTTTCAAGTTTATCACTAAATTCTTCAGGTGTGATTATGAAAAAATTTTTAATTTTCATCTCTTCTTTTTTTATTTCTTCTATGATATCTTTGCAGATGCTCATGTAACTCCCTTCTTTCCCGTTTCCTTCAAAATCTTTTCCGCCCCAACATGATAATGCTCAATCTTGATCAGAGGTTCCCATCCCAGCCTCACCGGGTCCTGCACAATATTCACTTCTGGCTTCAATGAACAGTTGAACACCGCATAGAGCCAATAATCCTTCTTCAAACGCTGGGCAGTCTTATACTCATTATTCGAAAGCGCGACTTCACCCACTACTGCCCTTCCTTTCACTTCGATAAATCGGACCTCGATTGCAGTTTGTGGATCTTCCGGATGAGGCTTTCGTGAGATAAGATCAAAACCCCTATCCTCAGTCTCAACGCTCTCTACCTTCCAGCCACGTGCCTCCTCAAAGGCGATCACTTCCTGAACTGCAATACGCTCGATCTCATCATCCCTGACCATTGGTGCTATGCCTGGAGAAGTACGCTCCGGATGCGGCAAAACCCATGCCCTGCCGTAGTGCTGGATATCGGTGATAGTGCAGTGGCGCTCCTGCTGCAATTCTTCCCGCCGCCGCTCAAGCCGGCCATTCAACTCAAAGAGACGATCCTCAAATTGTTTAATACGGCCATCAAGACCAGATTCCTTGGAACCTCCCTCCTTCATTTGAACAAGGTCAGCGAACTGGCATTGCACCCTGTCTATAATGGCATTAAGACTGATCTCCATATGGCGCGTAATTGTTTCAATTTCCTTATGCCTCTGCCCGACAATCTCTTCCAAAAAAGGTGAAAGCGCCTGTTCAATAAGAGTATGTTCCAGCATATCGCGATCAGGTAATCCAGTATCATCAGGGATTTGAATATCAATATGAGCAGTGTTAAGACCTAAAAATATAGTGGGCTGCCGTATTGTCATCATTCCATTCATGGATGTCTCAACCACAAAAAGGCGCCGATGAAGAACATTCCCGCGCCCGTCACGAATTGCAGACGAGAAAACATCGAGTCGAGATGGTTCATTACGGTTGATGTCAAAGAATACTGCGCCGCGTCTCATATCATTCTGAACCTGCTGCAACACATCATCCCGGACACATTCAAACAGTGGATGTCCTGGAGTCACCCATTCAAGTGTAGGATTATCTTTCAAAAATGTTTTATCAAAAACAACCTGTTTATATTCTCGACCTAATTTCCCAAAGCGCGGCTCAAACCGCTCCCCTATCGGCCAGAGGTTGCGCGGGACACGTCCAATATTGTAGATATGCTCTGTATCCTTTGATTTTTTAGGAGAGATCCCTGCAAGGGGAGCTGCCTGGATGAAGAAATCCTCGATCACCTCTGGAACTAAACGCCGCTCTCTTGCTTCAGTGGACTTGCCGATCAATGCTCCAAGATTTAATTCTCTCTTGGCAAGACCTTCCAGTGTGGAGTTTGTTATTTTACGGAAGCGTTCAGTATCTACCTGCTCAACAATGCGCTTTTTGATAGCATCTTCTGTTAGGTTTTGAGAATACATATCTCGCAGCATTTTTTCAAGCTGATTTGAAGGAAAAATATCACCAAGCACATTGAAAATCTTCCCAGTCTTATTGGGATCAAGATCCGCTTCTATTTGTTTAAGCCGCTCAAAGAGCTTCTGAAGAACACGACCTTCCCTTGTATTTGTGGAAACAAAGTTGAAAATAAGACAGTCCTTATCCTGCCCATATCGATGTATTCGACCCATGCGCTGCTCTAATCTGACAGGATTCCATGGGATATCATAATTGATCATAAACCAGCAGAATTGAAGGTTAATACCTTCACCGGCTGCTTCCGTCGCAACAAGAACCTGTGCCTCCTCCCGAAATTCCCTCTCAGCATAGATGCGTGTTCCAGGGAAATCACGGTCACCAATCTTCATGCTACCATGAATCTGGGTAACTTTCAAATTCCATTCCCTTAACTTTCCAACCAGAAAATCAAGTGTGTCTTTATGTTCCGTAAAGACCAGAAGCTTCATTTTAGGATCTTTGAAAACCCCCTGATCCGTGATCACTTGCTTAAGTTTTATGAGTTTTGATTCTATTTCCCGTTGTTCCAGTTCTTTGGCTTTATCAATGAGCTTACTCAATTGTAAGATCTCTTCCTTAAGAGTTAGAGGGTCAACAGATACCACAACATCCTCGAGTTCACTAATTATTTCTTGCTGCTCTTCCTCAGTTCTATCATCAAAATCATCTGGAATTTGTTTTGCTATTTGTTCTCTACGATATGCTTCTGGATCGTCAAGGATTTTCTTGCGCTTGTCTCGCATGCGCTCAAGGCTGCGGCGCACTGCATAAACACTTGAGGCAAATCTTCGCTGGAGCATAGCCATTGTGAAGCCAACAGCTCTTCCACGTGGAGAATCATCTGCGGAAGCTTTGATCGATTGATCTTCCACATAACTGGTTA
>JBGOYM010000019.1:0-15932 GCA_041479675.1 Candidatus Methanoperedens sp. | reverse complement strand
TCAAATCCCAAAAAATTTCATATATGAAGTTCTGACCAACTTAAAATCAACACTAACATCAACAACGAACTTGTACGAACTGGAACGAACTCCAGTCGTCTTGAGTTCGTATCGAGTTCGTTGAGTTCGTTGCTAATTTCTCCATCACATCGCTGGCGCGCAAAGCGATACGACGGCGCATCGCGTTTTGCGGAAGCGCCACAAATTAATTTAGTGTGATTTATAATTTTCAGACAGGATTTACAGGATTTACAGGATGGGAGAAAAATTATCCTGTAGATCCTGTTATCCTGTCGAATCGGCGCTTTCGCCTTTAATTTTTTGCGAAAATAAGTGCTTGTTTTGCTTAATATGAGAAAATAAAGAATTTTATCGAATTTGCCACAGGCTCAGTTAGCTTTATTTTATTGAAGGTTGCATATTTACTGTTTCAATCCCATAATTTCTTTCAAGCTTTGTTTCAAGGGAATTTCCACTAAATAGATGTCTCCCTCTTGCATTATAAAGTGTCCTCGAAGTTCAGAAGAGCTTCATCACTGAGTATGTCCCATTCTTCAAATTCATTTTTAAGTCCAAAATCTAACTCTCTCTGGCGGATAATCGACTCTTTAAATATGTGGATAATTTTCATAACATTGGCTATTTGCTCATCTGAGAGATCCTTGATCTCATTGAATATTTCTTCCTTATATTTCTGTGAGATTTGCATTCTCATACATCCTTTTTCAACAATACTGCTAAAAACGTTTTGTCACTTAGCTTTAGAGCATACATCGATGCTTAGAATATCCTTAAAGTACTTTATTCTTTCTTCCAGTCCATTCTCAAGCTCAACCTTTGGCTCCCACCCAGGCAGCTTTCGCGCTTTCGTGATGTCGGGTCTCCTCTGCTTCGGGTCATCCACAGGCAGCTCCTTAAAAACTATCTTCGACCCGCCTCCTATCATCCTCAAAATTATCTCCACAAACTCAAGTATCGTATGCTCCTCCGGATTCCCAATATTAACAGGCAGCGTATAATCCGACATCATCAATCTATAAATTCCCTCAACTTCATCGCTCACATAGCAAAAACTTCACGTCTGCGAGCCATCCCCATAAACCGTGATGCTTTCACCGCGCAGTGCCTGCCCGATGAAGTTCGGCACCACCCTCCCATCGTTCAGGCGCATTCTCGGTCCGTAATTTTACAATATGATTATTTTTAACGTTTTCTTTGCGAGCTTTGCGCCCTTTGCAGTGTTCTGCGATGGAGACTGCATGGGGTTCAGACTGGAGTCGGAGATTTAATATTTGCAGAGTGATAACTGTGAACTCTGTGGTTTTTCGAACCAATTATCGGGAGGTTGCAAGGGGATTGCTGATGCGCCGGAGATATATAATTATAATGTCATCAAATCTGCATTCATAAACCGAGACATTTGAAAATATTTAAACAATGAAGCTTAGAGCAAAGGTTTTAAAGATGAAAAACCAGTTTAAATATATGATGGAAATAAAAAAGCTAGAAGTGCCCTTAATGGATTGGATCGATGAAAAGGAGGCAAAAATAGCTCTTGCGTCTGAGCTTTACAGGGAGGGCAAAGTGACTTTGAAACAGGCTGGAGAGATAGCTGATCTTACTGTATGGGATATACTCTACGAATTTGGAAAGCGAAAAATCAGTTACACCAATATTACAGTAGAGGATCTACATGAAGAGATAGAGAGTATATGATCATCTCCGATACAGGTCCCCTGGTGGTATTATTCAAGACAGATTTGTTATTTCTTCTTAAAGAGATATATCAAGAAGTCCTGGTTCCGGAAACTGTTAAAAGAGAATGAATTATAAAGTTAGGCCATACACATCCAAAACGGCAAGGTTGTCAAGGCATAACGGTTTTAGCTAAAAAATTAGAGGAAATTCACGTTTCTTTGAAACGTGAGTTAAATGAGAGGAATATCAGTTATTCATTTGGAGAATTGAAGAGTTTGATCCGATCCGGGAATGCGGTTGAAGGTTTCTATGAAAATGAAATGCTGAAGAAAAAACTTAAATTATGGAGACCAATAAAATTAGGGGATGAACTTGAGGAAATATTCAGAAAACTTATGATTAAAATACCAGGTTTTGATGTGGAGGAAAGTATACCTACAGATTTTTAACTATTTTTTAGGGTTATTGGCTCTATGCATATTGATTATGGTAATTTTTTGAGTAAAATTTACTCAAAGTTGGGTTCTAAGAAGTCAGCAGCAGCGCCTCCTCCCTGCTGCAGCAGGCGCACATGCAAAACACAGTCGGAGACGGCGCCGTTTTGTTGAGGTTGAAGCAGGCGGAGTTGAAATCAGAGATATACAACAACCACATTCGTTAAGCTAATAAACCCGATAAACCATCTTAACAACCATGAAAGCAATAATTCTTGCAGCCGGAGAAGGCATGCGCTGCCGCCCCCTCACTCTTACCCGCTCCAAAGTGATGCTTCCGGTTGCGAATAAGCCTTTACTTGAGCACATTATAAATGCGGTTGCTGAAAATGACATAAAGGATATAGCACTTGTTGTGGGATATAAAAAGGAAAGGATAATGGATTATTTTGGCGATGGTATAGATTTTGGGGTAAATATCAGCTATGTCTTCCAGGATGCTCAACTGGGCACAGCGCATGCCGTAAAACAGGTAAAGGAATATATGGACGAGGATTTTCTTGTAATCAATGGCGACAACTTAGTTGATGCTGGTACAATAGCCGACCTCTTAGCAGGTCAGCGAGGTGAAGTCACTTTACTTGCTGTTGAACGAGAGCAGACAATAGGCTATGGTGTTGTGATTTCAGAAAACAACAGGGTTAAAAAAATACTGGAAAAACCAAATGAAGTAGTGAGTCATCTCGTAAATGCAGGGATATACCTGTTCTCTAAGGAGGTTTTTGATGAAATAGAGCAGACACCTCTCTCTGAAACAGGCGAATATGCAATTACAGATACCATCCAGCAGATGATAGGAAAAGGAAAAAGTGTCTACATGGTAGAATCAGAGTCTATGTGGCTGGATGCGGTTCATTCATGGGACTTTCTCAAAGCAAATGCTGTAATGCTGGAGCAAAGGAAAAAAGATTTGAAAGGTACTGTTGAAAATGGTGCTGTAATAAAAGGGAATGTTGTAGTTGGAGAAAACAGCATTGTTCGTGGGGGTTGCTATATAATAGGTCCTGTTGCAATAGGTAAAAACTGTGATATAGGTCCGAATACTGTAATTCTGCCCTCGACCAGTATAGGAGACAACACCTCGATCGATTCCTCGGTAGAGGTAATTAACAGCATAGTCATGAATGATGTTCGGGTAGGAAGTAACTCATACATTTCCAACTCCATCATTGGTTCCAATAATATCATAGGTCCCCACTTTTCAACAGAGGTAGGCAGGAACCTTATGATAGAGATGAAAGGAATACTGCATCATGCGGATTTGTTAGGAACCGTGACAGGTGATGATAATAACATTGCTAACCGGGTTTTAATAAAAGCAGGGAAATTGATCGCAAATAACTGTAACATCGAAGCAGGCGTTACAGTGCACAGAGATATTCCCCCGGCTTCTATTGTGGTTTGATATGTGCGGAATTGTAGGATACAATGGCAGAAAGAAGGCTGCCCCAATACTTATCGACTCCTTAAAAAGATTAGAATACAGAGGCTACGACTCTGCAGGCATTGCTGTTTTTAATGATAGGACGATCGAAGTGTATAAAGACAAAGGCAGAATCGTTGATCTGGAAAAAACTCTTTCAAATATCCCAGGTACGGTTGGAATAGGACATACACGGTGGGCGACACACGGAAAGCCTGATAAAGTAAATGCGCACCCGCATGTATCGGGAAGTGTTGCAGTTGTGCACAACGGAATTGTTGAAAACTACCAGGAACTCAGGGATAAACTTACGAAAGTGGGATACGTCTTTGTCTCAGAAACCGATACAGAAGCTTTAGCACATCTAATAAACCACTATTATAAGAATAATCTTATAGATGCGGTCATATCTGCCCTCAGGGATGTGAAGGGGTCTTATGCCATAGCTGTATTGCATGGTAATGAACTTATTGCAGCAAGAAAAGACAGTCCTCTCGTAATAGGATTGGGCACGGGAGAGAATTTTGTAGCCTCAGACATACCTGCTATTTTAAAATACACAAGGAAAGTAATTTTTTTAGACGATATGGAAATTGCCTCTGTCACTCCTGAAAAAGTATCTCTTTTTGATACTAACAAAAGACCTGTCGAAAAAACAATAAATATCATCGACTGGGACTTAGAGGCAGCTGAAAAATCAGGATATGAACATTTCATGCTCAAAGAAATTCACGAGCAGCCGAGGGCACTTCATGAGACCTTCGCTGGCAGGATATCTGAATTGGAGGGCAATATCATCTTCGATGATCTGAAAGAAAATCAGGTTAAAGATGTCTCAAGGATAAGCATCATTGCATGCGGCACTTCTTTTAATGCAGGTTTGCTCGGCAAATACCTCTTTGAGCAACTTGCAGGCATCCATGTTGATGTTGAAATTGCATCAGAGTTCAGATATGCCCATTCTTCCCCAGGTTCTTTGGTTATTGTAATATCGCAGTCAGGAGAAACTGCTGACACCCTTGCGGCGCTGCGTGAGGCAAAAAGTTTTGGATGCAGTACCTTAGCCATTACAAACGTGATGGGCAGCACAATTACGAGAGAAGTGGACAGCGTTATATATACAAGGTCTGGACCTGAAATAGGAGTTGCTGCCACAAAAACTTTTATTTCGCAGCTTGGTATTTTATATCTTCTTGCCCTTTATTTTGGAAAAATCAAAGGAAAAATCAGTTCAGACCGCATGAAACGTATGCTTGTATCACTAAAGCAGATACCTGCGCAAATAACACGTGTGCTTAGTAATAAAGAATATATTAAAAATTATGCAGAAGCATTTAAGTCATCGAATGATTTCTTCTTCATCGGACGTACTTTTAATTATCCCATAGCTCTGGAGGGAGCTTTAAAACTCAAGGAAATCTCCTATATCCATGCAGAGGGATATGCTGCAGGTGAACTGAAGCATGGTCCCCTTGCCCTGATCACAAAAAATACGCCAGTTGTAGCGATAGCCACAGGGGGGCTTACCTATGATAAAATGGTCAACAATATAAAGGAAGTTAAAGCCAGAGAGGCTCTTGTTCTTGCTATTGCAGATGAAAAAGATGGCGAGATAGAAAACTATGTGGATGCTGTAATAAAGGTTCCAACAACAGAGGATATCCTGTCGCCCATGCTTTCTACAGTTGTTGTGCAATTGCTCTCTTATTATATTGCAAAAGCGCGCAATTGCTCCATAGATCAACCCAGGAATCTTGCCAAAAGTGTTACAGTGGAATGAACAATGGTTGAAAAATACTTTGGATCTTCAGGAATAAGAGGTATCGCAAACAAGGAAATAACTCCTCAGCTTGCATTAAAATTCGGACTTGCAGTGGGCAGTATCTATCCAGAGGTTGTAATTGCTCATGACCCAAGAATATCGAGCAATATGATAGAGAACGCTGTAATTGCAGGTTTGCTCTCAGCAGGAAGCAAGGTGGTTAAGATAGGAATGGTTCCCACCCCTACTCTTGCTATTGCCTCGAAGAATTATAGCTGCGGGATCATGATCACAGCTTCTCACAACCCGGCTCAGTATATAGGAATGAAGGTCTTTAAGGACGGAATATCCTTTGATACAGAGCAGCAGGAGGAAATAGAAAATTCGCTCAGGAAAGAAAAGTTCAGAAATGCAAGCTGGGAGAATACAGGTAATCTGAGCACTGTAAAAAATGCCTTGAAAGAGCACAGTGAAATTATACTGAGAAATATTAAAAGTGCGAGTTTAAAGGTTGTTGTGGATTGCGGCTGCGGTGCTGCCTCTGTGCTCACACCGTATGTGCTAAGGAAGATGGGCTGCGAGGTAATAACCCTCAATTTTCAGCCTGATGGACACTTCCCGGGCAGAGAACCTGAACCTGTTGATGAGAACTTAAGCCTTTTGAAAAACACTGTTAAAGCCGCAGGTGCAGACCTTGGCATAGCTCACGATGGAGATGCTGACAGGATGGTGGCAGTAGATAACAGAGGACGTTTTGTCAGCGGTGATAAACTGCTTGCATTCTTTGCGATGCGTGAAGCTAAAAAGGCAATAGCAGTGCCTGTTGATGCTTCACGTGTTATAGATGACCTCCTCAATGGAATAAAGATTTCACGTACAAAAGTTGGAGATGTGTATGTTGCAGAAATGCTTAAAAAAATTCAGGGAGAATTTGGAGGCGAACCCTCAGGAGCGTGGATTTTCCCAAAAGTATCCTATTGTCCTGATGGCATTTTTGCAGCAGCAAGGCTGGTTGAAATAGTATCGAAAGAAGGGGATTTTAGCAAGCTGCTTGAATCCATACCAGAGTATCCTGTGAAACGCGGGGCATTTCAGTGCGAGGACAAAAAGGAAGCAATGGTTAAAATAGCCAGTGAATTAGAAAAGCTTGGCGTGATTAATACTTTAGACGGTATAAGGGTTGACCTTGAAGATGGCTGGATTCTTGTACGCCCAAGCGGTACAGAGCCGAAGATAAGAATAACAGTGGAATCCAAAAATAGATGTGATGAATTGTACAGGATGACAGAGCAGATCGTAAGGAGGGAAATATGAAAGCTGTTATTATTGCAGCAGGAAAGGGAACCAGGATGGGACCGCTTACAGAGAGCAGACCCAAGGCAATGCTTCCGGTTGCGAATAAACCCTTACTTGAGCATATTATTCTTGCACTTAAAAACGCAGGTATAACGAAGATTTTGATAGTAGTTGGATATTGTAAAGAAAAGATTACAGAATATTTCGAAGACGGCTCAATGCTAAGTGTAGAGATAGACTATCTGGAACAGCGAAATCAAAAAGGTACCGCTGATGCGATAGCAGTTGCAAGAAATACTATAAATGAAAGGTTCGTGGTGGCAAACGGCGACGTTATTGTAAGCGGTTCTGATATTAAAAAAGTATGCGATACACGAGGCGAGCTGATTTTAGCTGCCATGAAGGTAGCAACTCCGAAGGAGTATGGCATACTGTATGTTAAAGGGGAAAGGGTGGAGAAAATTGTGGAAAAACCAAAAAAATCGATATCTACCCTTGCTAATGCTGGTATTTATGTTTTTGAGCCCTCGATATTTGAGGCTATTGAAAACACGAGTCCATCTCCTCGCGGAGAATATGAAATTACAGATTCTATACAATTTATGATAGATTCGGGAAAAGAGGCAAGATACGTGCTCCTTGAACAATGGCAGGACATAGGATTTCCCTGGCATTTACTGGATGCTAATGAGAAAATGCTGAGAGAAGGACAAAATATAGAGTGGGAGATTAAAGGCGAAGTAGAGCCTTATGCTACTTTGAAAGGAAATGCGGCTGTTGGAGAAGGTACTATCATAAGAAACGGCGCTTATATAACAGGACCTGTTGTCATAGGAAAGAACTGCGATATAGGGCCCAATTGTTATATTCGTCCTGCCACATGCATTGGCGATGATGTTAAAATAGGCAATGCTGTTGAGGTGAAAAATAGTGTAATAATGAATGGAACGAATATCGGACATCTGAGCTATGTAGGGGACAGTATTATAGGTGAAAAGTGCAATTTTGGAGCAGGAACAAAGGTTGCAAATCTGAGGCACGATGGCAGGACTGTGCTTGTGGAACTTGCAGGGAAGAAGTTCGATTCAGGCAGGAGAAAACTGGGAGTGATAATGGGCGATGATGTGCACACAGGTATAAACAGTATGATCAACGTTGGCACAACCATAGCCAGCGGGGCATTTATTAATCCAGGTGAATTTGTCAAAGGCTGGAGAAATACAAGTGACTTACTACGTACCCATGTGCTATAAGAGTGTTACAATATCTTCTTCCCGTGTTATAGAAAAATCCTTGAACTCGCCTGTAAATTCAGAATGAATTACCTTGATGTTTCTCCCTTTCACATACTACTTTTACAGTCCCACGTCGTCTGAGGAATTAATATTTGTAAAGCGAAGCGAACAGCAGCGCCTCCTCCCTGCGCAGCAGGCGCACATGCAAAACACCGTCGGAGACGGCGCCGTTTTTATTGAGATTGAAGCAGGCGTTACTGTGCACAGGGATATACACCTTCTGGTCGCTCGGTCTCCAGTCATCATACGAGATTTCTGAGCGCCAGCCTGTGATCTCCGGAAGACCCCGCCGCGCAGTGCCTGCCCGATAAAATATCGATCTTATCTCCAAAATAGATGGGTTTTGTGTGCAGATGACTTCGTGACCTTTCTCAAGCGGGATGTATGCGAGACTGGCGTTTGCGACCGCGGCGGCGACTGATCCGGATATTTTGCTGATCGATGAGATTGACTTTGAGGTATAATGCGCCGCATATTTATTACTCTTAACTGTCTAATCTGACAAAGTCAAGATAGAATGTCTCTGAAGTACTTTATTGTTTCTTTTAATCCCTGCTCAAGAGAAACCTTCGGCTCCCACCCAAGCAGCTCTTGCGCTTTCGTAATATCCGGTCTCCTCTGCTTCGGATCATCCACCGGCAGCTCCTTAAAAACTATCTTCGACCCGCCTCCTATCATCCTCAGAATTATCTCCGCAAACTCAAGTATCGTATGCTCCTCCGGATTCCCGATATTAACAGGCAGCGTATAATCCGACATCATCAATCTATAAATTCCCTCAACTTCATCGCTCACATAGCAAAAACTCCGGGTCTGCGAACCATCCCCATACACAGTAAGGTCTTCACCACGCAGCGCCTGCCCGATAAAGTTAGGGACGACGCGCCCATCATTCAGACGCATTCTTGGACCATACGTGTTAAAGATACGTACTATCCTCGTATCTATTCCATGATACCTGTGGTATGCCATAGTGATGGCTTCTGCGTAGCGTTTCGCCTCATCGTAAACACCACGCGGACCTATAGGGTTAACATTGCCCCAGTATTCCTCCGTTTGCGGATTCACAAGCGGGTCGCCGTAAACTTCAGAAGTGGAAGCAAGCAGGAATCGCGCCTTTTTTTCCTTTGCAAGACCAAGCATATTGTATGTACCAAGCGCCCCGACCTTTAATGTCTGGATAGGCAGATCCAGATAATCTATCGGGCTTGCGGGACTTGCAAGATGGAATATGAAGTTTATCTTATCCTCAACATAAAGCGGCTTTGTCACGTCGTGTTTCATATAAGTCAAGTTATCAGGTTTTATGTGCTCTATGTTCCGGGCACTCCCTGTAATCAGGTTATCCACGCAGATCACTTCATATCCTTTAGCAAGCAGCAGGTCGCACAGATGCGATCCCAAAAAACCCGCTCCTCCTGTTACTAATGCTTTCATATTTACCTTCAGAACTCTATTGAGGATGAATCCCCGATATTGAGGGAATTATGCTTCCCGTGCACACTTGCGTCATCCCCGACAATCGATCTCTGGAGATTGACCTTGGATATATGGGAGCGCGAACCTATAACACTATCAGAGATGATGCTGCTCTCGATGATCGAATCTCTTGCTATGGATGCATGCGGTCCAACCACTGAATTTATGATCGTGACATTGTCCCCTATAGCCACAGGAGGGATGATGACCGAATCTTTTATCTCATATACCTGGTCTATATCCTCTTTCTCATCCAGAAGCACCCGGTTCGTCTCAAGCAGCGATTCATGATGCCCGCAATCGTACCAGCTTGAGACCGGAAAGGTTTTGAGCCTGTATCCCCTGTTCACCATCTCCTGGAGCGCATCCGTGAGCTGGTATTCCCCGCGTGTGCGCGTGTCTTTTTTAATCATGTCTTCAAGAATTGAGAGGAGGATCTTTGTCTCCTTAATGAAATATACACCTGCGATACCCAGCCTTGATTTTGGGCGTGCGGGTTTTTCTTCCAGCCTCTTTATGTATTTTCCTTCGAGTTCCACAATACCGTATTTTTTAGGGTCGTCCACTTCACGCACGCCAATAGAACCCGAACAGTCGCCGTTATTTAAATAATGGCCGTAGAATTCAGAATACCCTGCCTTAAAGATCATATCACCCAGAGCTATCATTATTTCTGAATCACCAATCTCATCCCTTGCGACATAGATAGAATGTCCCAGACCAAGCTGTTCAGCCTGCTCAACATACTTTATTCTGAATATATCTGAATAGTTCTCATCCACATACGACATTATCCGCTCTTTCCTGTAGCCAACCACCATTATTACTTCCTCGGGCTCCACATCCTTCATCCTGTCAAGGATATGCCCTATTATGGGTTTTCCTGCGATATACACCATGGGTTTGGGTTTTGTGAACGTATGCGGGAACAGACGCTTACCCGCTCCGGCTGCAGGTATGATGACCTTCATTTTACGCCCTCCCGTACTCATCATCAAACCTTACTATATCATCCTCAGCTACTGAATCACCGAGCTGCACCTCGATTATCTCAAGCGGGATCTTTCCCGGATTGGACAGCCTGTGCTTCACACCACCCTTTATAAATGTGCTTTCTCCCGGGCTCAAAAAGAATTCCCTTCCGTCCACCTGTACCTGCGCCATGCCCTTTACGACAACCCAGTGTTCACTCCTGTGGTGATGAAGCTGGAGGCTCAATCTTTTTTCAGGCATGACCATGATATTTTTTATTTTATGTCTTTCCGAGCTTTCAAGAACGGTATATGAGCCCCAGGGTCTATACACCGTCTGATGAAGATATGCCCGCTCATCATCTTTTTTCTTAAGCATGGTTACAAGGTCTTTCACCTTCTGGCTGCTGCTTCTGGGGCATACGAGCAGTGCATCCGGTGTATCCACAACGACCATCCCGCTGACATCAATAAGCGAGACAAGTTTTTTGGGTTTTGAGTAGATGAGATTATCAGTGGATCCGATAGAAACGTTATCGCAGATGTACACCACATTCCCTGAGCCATCTTTTTCAAACTCGTCATACATGGCATCAAAATTCCCGAGGTCGCTCCATTTCTCATCCAGCCTGACAACAGCCACCCGTGATGATTTTTCCATTATCCCGTAGTCAATGGAGATAGAAGGGACGACCTCATAAACAGCATGTATGTCGTCTGATGCCTCAAACGCCTTAAAAACATCTGGCACATATGTTTTAAGTTCAGAAAAAAACAGCTCCGTGTTGAACAGGAACATGCCGCTGTTCCAGAGACATCCTTCTGTTACATATTTTTTAGCCTGGGCGAGCACAGGTTTTTCCCTGAACTCAAGTACCCCGAATCCATCTCCGAGCGCCTGGCCGGGTTTTATGTATCCGTAACCTGTATGCGGGGACCGGGGAGTTATACCAAAGGTCACAAGGCTGTCAGAAGCCATCGATTCAGCACCTGCAATGATCTTCATGACGCTTTTGTCGAGTATGTGATCTGACGGGAACACCCCGACAACGGATCTACCATACCTTTTTTCTATCTCCCGCATCCCGAAGCAGATGGCAGGAAGCGTATTTTTTCCTTTTGGCTCTATCAGTATATTCTCAACAGGAATATCGTATCCACACTCTTTTATCTGTCCTGACACGAAAAATTTCTGGGATTCGTTGGTCACCACGAATATCTCTGTGATATCTGAGAGCGTAAGACATCTTTTAAGCGTATCCTGGAACAATGAGGTTTTGCCAAATTTTAAAAACTGTTTGGGATACTGTTCGCGGGAGAGAGGCCACAAGCGCGTTCCTGAGCCGCCTGCAAGTATTATTGATCTTATGCTTTCATCTCCTTGTCCATGCCATCAGAACTTGACGTCTTCTTATATTTATCTTCCGTTTTAAGCTAAAATCGATCTCTCAGATGGATGGATAAAAGCTACCAGCACAGCCCAACATATTCAAGATCTCTACCCGGAGTAAGCATATGCCGCCCGTCTATTACAAGCCTTTTTTTCATAACTTCAAATTCTTTATCAAGCGACCTGAACTCTTCCCATTCTGTCATTACAAGACACGCATCAGCCCCGCTAAGCGCATCGACAGCAGAGTCGTGGTACTCCACGTTCCCGAAGAGTTTTTTCATATTTTCGTTCGCCATGGGATCATAAGCAAGTACTTTTGCTCCGTTATCGAGCAGTTCCTTTATCACCTGAATAGACCTTGATTCCCTGATATCGTCAGTATCGTTCTTGAACGCAAGTCCAAGCACTGTTATCTTTTTACCTTTGATGCTGCCCAGCCTGTCTTTTAGCAGTTTCACCATTCTTGACGGCTGCTTTTCGTTCACAGCGATCACTGACTTCAGGAGCTGTGGATCATATCCTATCTCCTGCGCCTTCCCGATGAGCGCTTTTACGTCTTTGGGGAAACATGAACCGCCAAAACCTGCTCCTGAGTTGAGAAAATGCATCCCTATCCTGAAGTCTTTGCCTACCGCTTTCATTACCTCGTAGGTATCTATGCCCAGTTCTTTGCAGATGTTGCCAACCTCGTTCGAAAAGGATATTTTTGTCGCAAGGAACGAGTTATTTACATATTTTATCATCTCAGCGGTGCGTGGATTTGTCCTTGTTACCTCGCATTCAAGCCCGCTGTAAAGAGATGCTACGATATCGCCTGATCTTTTATCAAGCGAGCCCACAACTATCTTGTCAGGGTGCATGAAATCATGGACAGCCTTGCCTTCGCGCAGGAACTCGGGGTTCATGGCAATACCGAAATCCCCGGAGCCCTTTCCAGAGTGCTTTTCTATGATCGGGAGGACTACTTTCTCCGTTGTTTCAGGCACGACCGTGCTTTTTACAACTACAACATGGTAGCTTTTCTTCTTATTTAGCGCGTCGCCCAGGCTTGCGCTTGCTGCTCTCACGATACCCAGGTCGATATTGCCCATGGAATCTGAGGGGGTGCCCACGCATATGAACGATACATCCGAGTTCAATACTGCGAACTCATAATCAGAAGTTGCACTTAATCTATGCCCGGCATGCTTTTTCAGCAGTTCGGAAAGACCATCTTCATATATCGGCGGTACGCCCGCGTTTATCTGGTCTATCTTCGTGCGGTCCACATCAACACATATCACATCATGCCCGAGTTCAGCAAAGCATGACCCGCTGACTGTACCGACATATCCGGTCCCGATTACTGAAATTTTCATAGTATTTTCTATCATCTAATTCCCTATTGATACATAATTTCTTTGGCCTGACATGTAAATTGTTTCTTTGATATCTTCCAGGCAAGGTACATTTATTGAAAATCAGAAAGATAAAATGAATAATGCTTATTAAATAAAACTTAAAATCGCTATGCATTGAAGCAATAAGGTATATATGTATTGAAGATAATTAGAGACCGAAGGAAATCGATATGGAGACAGCAAATAAGGAATACGGCGCAGGACAGATTCAGGTACTGGAGGGTCTTGAACCTGTACGCAGGCGCCCCGGAATGTACATCGGCAGCACGGATTCAAAAGGGCTTCACCACCTGGTCTATGAAGTAGTGGACAACAGCATCGATGAGGCCCTGGCTGGCTACTGCAGGAACATTGATGTCATTCTCAGGTCTGACGGCACTGTAAGAGTGGTGGATGATGGGCGCGGCATCCCGGTGGAAATACTGCCGAAATATAATGCATCTGCTCTCGAAGTTGTCATGACAAAGCTGCACGCGGGCGGTAAGTTCGATAACAACGCCTACAAGGTTTCAGGGGGCTTGCACGGCGTGGGCGTCTCGGTGGTCAATGCGCTCTCCGAATGGCTTGAGGTTGAGGTAAAGCGGGACGGGAAGCTCTACAAGCAGCGGTATGAGCAGGGAAAACCCGCTACCAAAGTTGTGGAGATAGGGATAGCAGAGGGGACAGGGACGACGGTCACCTTCAAACCAGATAAGACTATTTTCGAGACCCTTCAGTTCGAGATAGATGTCATCGCGGGACGGCTGCGTGAGCTTGCATTCCTGAACAGAGGAATCAAGATCACGATCTGTGATGAATTCACGCAGAAAGAACAGGTGTTCCAGTATGAGGGCGGCATCGTCTCCTTTGTGGAGTTCCTTAACAAGAACAAGAACGTATTGCATGAGAAGACCATCTATTTCCAGAAGCAGAAGGATACCACGGTCGTCGAGATCGCAATGCAGTACAACGACAGTTATGTGGATAACATCTATGCCTTTGCCAATAACATAAACACCCATGAGGGCGGGACGCACCTTATTGGCTTCAAGGCTGCGCTTACCAGGGTTGCGAACGATTATGCGAAATCGAAAAGTTTCCTGAAAGGAGAGGAAAAGCTATCGGGTGAGGACGTGAGGGAAGGGCTCACTGCGATAATCAACGTAAAGCTGACAAATCCTCAGTTCGAGGGGCAGACAAAGACAAAACTCGGGAACAGCGATATCAAGGGCATCGTGGAAACGCTTGTTTCAGAAGGGTTGTCAGAGTTTCTTGAAGAAAACCCTGCGGCAGCCAAAAACATCCTTTCAAAGGCGCTTGAGGCTGCCGAGGCAAGGGAAGCGGCAAGGAAAGCGCGGGAGCTTACGCGGCGAAAAAGTGCGCTTGAAGTAGGCTCGCTTCCAGGTAAACTTGCAGACTGCTCAGAGAAAGACCCGGCAAAGAGCGAGATATACATCGTGGAGGGCGATTCTGCAGGCGGCTGTTTTTCAGGTGATACGCTTGTTGCGATGGCAGATAGTCTTGCGCTCAGTTTCAAGGAAATAATTGCTGAGCAGGAACTTGGAAAAGAGCATTTTTGCTATACTATCCGAAATGATGGGACGATCGGGATTGAACGCATAATCAATCCACGTATGACAAAAGTCAAAGCCGAAGTAGTAAAAGTTACATTGGATAGGGGTGAATCTTTCATTTGCACTCCTGATCATCCTTTCATGATGCGGGATGGCAGTTTTAAATCCGCTGTGTCTATTAGTCCTGATGAGTCGCTTATGCCTTTGTACCGTAAGTTTTCAGATATTAATGAATCAGGTATTACAATTGATGATTACGAAATGGTATGGGATCCGCGTTCTGATTCATGGATATTCACTCACTTAATAGCAAATTGGTATAACTGCTGGAGTGGTGTTTATGCTCTGGATGATGGAGATCACTGCCATCACACAGATTTTAACTGCAAGCGTTTTTTCAATGATGATGAGAGCCGAGCATGCGAAGCTGTCTCTAATTTCAATCACCGTATTGTATCCATTGAGAGTCTGGAAGAGGGAATGGATGTTTATGATATCGAAGTCCCGCATACTCATAACTTTGCTCTCGCCAGCGGTGTCTTCGTGCATAACAGCGCCAAGCAGGGGCGAGACCGAAAGTTCCAGGCGATATTGCCGCTTCGGGGCAAGATATTGAACGTGGAAAAAGCGCGCCTGACAAAGATATTGAAGAACGAGGAAATACGTGCGCTAATCACGGTCATAGGAGCAGGCATCGGGGAGGGCGAGGAATTCGATATCAACAAGGCGCGGTATCATCGTATAATAATTATGACAGATGCTGATGTTGATGGGAGCCACATCCGAACATTATTGCTAACGTTGTTCTACAGGTACATGCGCCAGCTCATCGATATGGGTTATATCTACATCGCCCAGCCCCCGCTTTTCAAGGTGAAGAAAGGCAAGGCTGAATTCTATGTATATAATGAAGAAGAGCTCAATAAGAAGCTGGCTGAGATAGGACGCGATGGGATCGCAATGCAGCGATACAAGGGTCTCGGTGAGATGAATCCGCAGCAGCTCTGGGACACGACCATGAATCCCGGAACGCGTACAATGCTGAAGGTATCGCTTGAGGATGCCATCAAGGCTGATGAGATATTTACTATACTGATGGGTGATAAGGTGGAACCAAGACGCGAGTTCATAGAGAAACATGCGAAGGATGTTAAGAATCTGGATGTGT
>JBGOYM010000018.1:0-15994 GCA_041479675.1 Candidatus Methanoperedens sp. | reverse complement strand
ATCGAACTCAGAGAAACCCTTCACTACAGCCGCAAGACTTCGCGATACACCGCGCGCATCGATAACGAGCAGAACGGGAACGTCCAGGATCTTCGCGACATGGGCTGTGCTTGCTATCTCTGTTGAATCAAGACCATCGTAAAGACCCATCACACCCTCTATTATAGAGAAATCCGCATCTGCTGATGCTCGCCTAAAGGTCTCGATGACGCCCTTTTCACCCATGATAAAGCTGTCCAGGTTCCTGGAAGCCCTATCGCAAATCCGGGTGTGGTGACCCGGGTCGATGAAATCCGGTCCCACCTTGAAGGGCTGGACTCTGTATTTCTTACAGAGAGCTGCCATAAGGCCCAGGGCTACCGTGGTTTTTCCAACGCCGCTGCCTGTGCCTGCGATAAGAATTGCCGGGGTACTGGTAATGAGTTGTCACCGCCTCATATGTAAGTCCATTTCTTTGATGATGTATTACAACATAAAAACATAAGGTGAGGCTGGAAGGGTGATAGTATTTATTTCAGGAAAAACAATAGTAACATGAATGTCTTTCATAAGTAAGATCTCAGGTTTTTTCAGGAAAAAAAATCAGGATAGTGAAAAGAGGGGGAATGACCTCAACTTCAGGGAATATATAGGAAAATTCGTCAGGCAAAACGGCGCAGATATCGGAGAGAGCGTTGCATTGGATAATAAAAGAGTGGTCGTTAAAAGCAAAGAATACTACATGTCCATCCCTCTTGATAAGATCACGACGAACACCGATGTCATTGCTGTGGGCGACTTTGACAGGGACGAATCCCTCAAATTCGGAAAAGAATGGTCTGAAAAAAAGGACACATTGAAATTCGACCAGAACGGCATGATGATCCTTGATAATAAGAAACCTGATTAGAACTTTTTTCCATGGCAGAATACAAACAGTGCATCATCGTGCGTGACGACCTTAAACTTTCAAAAGGAAAGCTCGCAGTCCAGGTGGCACATGCCGCTGTATCAGCATCTGAATTTGCGGATAGGAACACCTATGAAGCATGGAAAGAAGGGGGGCAAAAGAAAGTCGTGCTCAGGGTCCCAACTCTCCAAGACCTATTCGAACTGAAAGAATTGGCAAGAAAGCACGGCCTTTCGACAGCCCTTATCCAGGATGCAGGGCTAACAGAAGTTCCACCCGGAACGGTTACAGTACTGGGGATAGGACCTGCAGAAGTCGGTGAACTGGACAGGATAACCGGGCATTTGAAGCTGCTTTAAAAAATCTGAAGAACATAGAACTGAAATAATGCTCCGGGATATTTCTTCATCCCCTTCTCCCCTTTCTTCTCTCGCTCCTGTATTCGTCCACCAGCGACGCAAGCCACTCCTCCTTCTCATGTTTCCTTCGCTCCTCTGCCTTCATATTCCATTCATCGATTGCGTTACTGATATCCTCCGGGTCAATGACTGCGATCTCCTCGTCAGGATCGAATTTTATCTTCACCTCCTTTGCCATAAGCACAGGGACGTTCAGCCTGAACAGTTCCTCCTTTGCAGCATGGGACATATCGTCGCAAATGAGAACAGCACGAACGCCGGAGTCTGCTATCATTTTAGCTGTCATCGTACCTCCACCGCTAGCATCCTTTAGAAGAATAATATCATCCTTCTTTATCCCGAACTGCTCCCGAGTCTTCTGGATGCTGTCCTTTGTAAAAGCCTGTATTATCTTTACAGGCAGAAGCCTCCCGCTCATCTCAAGCCTGCGCACGTTTTTCAGGTTATGTATCCTCTCATTCAGGGACGCTATGCGTTTACCACTTTCAGAAACCTTGCTGCGAAGGGATGTGATCTCCTTATCACGTATCCTGAATTCCTTTTCTCTTTTAAACTCTTTATATACCTTATCGCGCTGTCTGCTGATAATTTTCTCAAGCTCTCTGATCTTATCATCCTTCAGATCGAGTTCTTTTTTCAACTCTTCCTGGTATCTTTTCATATCACGGACGCTTTCTTCGTATCTACGGAGGGATTCCCTGAGGTGAAAAACTTCATCTCCAGCTCTCCCTCTTGCTGTTTCACCCACGGGTTCTTTTTCTTCTTTCTTCGTAAGAGACGATATCACAGCATCAACGGATCTTCCTCTCACCACCTGCGCTATCGCCTCATCAGCATCCACGCCGGCAGGTATTTTTCTCTTTATCTGATCGAACTTGTTCCTGTTCCTGCGATAAACTGATACAGCAGCAGCGATGGCATCACGTTCATGAGCATTTGAATATTCGTAGGGTTTCGCGAATTCTATCTTGTCCTCTGTGGTGATCATTTCCTCAGGAGTCCCGAGAACTGCATTGAATGCCCGCCGGATCTTTTCAACAGCATTGGGCGTCGGGAACACATCGCTTGCAATGATAAGCGGTCTACCTTCTTCTGATATCATCTCTATCACTTCGGGGATGGATATAGTCCTTGAGCTACACAGTTTACGCAGTTCTCCAAAAAGTGTGAGCACAGCTACCGCCGTAGTTGTGCCAGGGTCTATTCCCACAATGATGTAATCCCGTTTCCTCGTCGTGATAGGTTTAAAGATAAGCGCATCACGTTCAATGCTGCTTGCGCTCACCTGCACGTCCCCGTACCTCCCTGAACTTACATGAACCACGCTTCTGGGCGCGTTAACAAGGAACTCAGCTTTTGAGTATCCGCCAAACCTTTCAGCCACGTTAGACGTGTATGTGAATCCGCGAAGCTTTGACTGTTCGTTCAGGTAGTCCTCTATTTCGCGCGCCCTCTGCCTGACAAACCCATGCACCTTGCGCCTGTACCTGTTCTGGCTCCACCCGCCCCTCCCCGGAGAGCGCCCCCTGCTTACTTTGATTATAGTCTTATCCTCAAAAGCAGAAACCTCATGACCTGTACCCATTTGCACAAGCTGTGCGCATGCAAGCGCCTCGGCGCCCGGATCGAACCTGTCAAACGTGATCCCGTGTTCTTTTGCAAGTTTTACAAGAGGTTCAGGATGTTCACCTCCTGTAACCTGCACGAGTTTTGTTTCATGCGGTAGTTTCGAAAGCATTGAGACAAGAGACTGCCTATCAGGCGCAAGTTCATAGATATTATCGATGGCGATGAACTGCGGTCTTTCTTTCCACGCCATCCTCAGGACTTTATGGAGGCTGACCATATGGTGATGCTGTGCCATTCCGTCTTTCAAAACCACAACTGCGTATGCAGGTTTTTCTTTGGCCCTTGAAGAGCCTCTTGCGATATCTACCCCGAAGATCACTTTTTCTGGCATGATTCTATTATACTATTGCGCACCTCTTCGATATCTCTATTTATCCTGTATTTTTTCTTAAAGAATGTCAAAACATTGTCAACATCCCGGTTAAGCAACTCATTTGCATTTGGGTGGGAGAAGATAACGTACTGCGGCCAGTCAAATATCTCACATCCATGCGGATTGACGAATATGTTGAATTCACTCAGGTCACCGTGAATGATTCCGAGTTGCGCCGCCTTTTTCACCTGTGCAAGTATCTCATCGAGATACCATTCAGGTTCGTCCACCTTTGTATGTGCAAGAGGCTGTCCTTTCATGACCGACATCACGATTGCATTCCTGTTATGATCGATAGGCTCGGGAACGGCGACCACAGGATACAGGAGTTTCAGGACATCGTACTCTCTTTTCGCGGCGAGGCGCGAAGCATAAAGCCAGGAAAAATGTTTTCGATCTTCAATATGCTCTCTTTTTATCCTGACCTTTTTGAAACTCATTTTACCTTCGGTGTGGAACTTTATGACAACCTCCCTGTCCGTCAGCCCGCCCTCAGCCGAGTAAACCCTTGACTCTTTCCCAACCCCTATAAGTTCCCCTATCGCATTGACTGAACCACGCTCCACAAGCGTCTTTAGCGCAAGCAGGTAGTAAGCTTCAAAGTATATCCTGTATCCTTCATACGTCCCGACATTTCTATGGATCAACTTTTTCTTTGCCAGGGTGGTGAGGATATGTCCGGTCTCTTTGATATTGTATTTTGTAAAACTGGCGATCTCTTCTATCGGCACCCATTCGTAGAACTTCATCTTGTTCTCTATGGCGATAAGAACCCGAAATTCCTTGTTCGTGGTGTTAAGAAATGTATCCGGAATATTTTCCAGCAATAAAAAATAAAAGTAGAAGGTAAACTACCTTCTTCCTCTTCCTCCTCTTTTGTCCCCACCGCGCGAATCCCTGCGTCCGCCACCACCGCTGCCGTCTCCGCTGCCTCCGCCGTATCCACTGCGTCTGAAACTGAAATTGCGGTCGCCGCCTCCTCCATACATGCTGCCGTATCCGCCGCTACTTCCTCCGCTGCCGCCTCTTCCTCCGAATTCGCTGCGCCTTGGTCTTTCCGGCTGGTCAACGTGCCTTTCAGAAACATTATTTTCAGTATTCACTTCAGAAAGTACCTCTTCGGACAGTAGCATTTTTCCATATTTTCCAATATTCAATCTCATCGAGTTCCTGACGATAGAAATGTAACCGTTCTGGATAGATAAGGTATCTCCAACAGCGATCTTTCCGATCTGGTCATCCCATAAGGATAACAGGATACTTCCTGATGCATCTGCTACTTTTACTTCACAAACCCGTTTATCTCCGAACCTTGAGGGTATATTCTTCGTCTCACTTATTTCGATAACTTTTATGGTGGCATTAACATTTTTTGAGTTTTCATTCAGGTCATTTATATTATAATTTGTAGCTGTGGGGGTTGGTTCCATGATTATTCCTTGTTTGACTTTTAACTTTCCTCGACCATTTCCCAGATGGAATTTCACCTGTTCCTTGAGTTAGAAGAAGTGTATTCCATATAGTTTACGTATTTAATATACTTTCCGTATGCGGGAAAAAATAATTTAAAACCCGAAATCCATTCCATCATAACCAAGCGGCCATTGTTTAACAGCTTCATCGTGCGGAGGGAAATTATGGCTAAGGTGTGTTAGCACAACATTCTTTGCATTTAATAGAGATGCCAGTTCCATCGCCTCCTGTGAGTTCATGTGTTTGCTTACACTTCTCCTGGGAGGGATTATGGCATCTGCAACAAGGAGGTCTGGTTCCATCATCAGTTCAATTGTCCTTTTCGGGATGTGCCGCGTGGTATCGCCGGTGATCACGACCTTGCTTTTTCCGTCCCTGATTATTACACCTGCAGTCTCTTCAAGGGGCGGATGGTTGACTTCCACAAGCATCATTTCAAGACCGATCAATTCAAAAGGTGTGTAGAACTCCACATCATGCCTAACCGGCTTCATAAAATACAGGTAGTTCAGGATATAATCAAGTGTGTTTTTCAGCCCGTATACATTCACGCCGCTCTGGATGCGGTGAAAATCCCCGAACCCGGCATAATGGTCGTAGTGCGAATGCGTCCATATCACCCCATCTATGTGGTTGATGCCTTTTTTCAGGAACTGCCATCTAAGATCAGGACTTGTATCTATTAGCACTTTACCGGTCGAGGACTCTACCAACACTGAAAACCGCAACCTCCTGCTTTTTCCTCCAGAAATTGCATCTTCGCAAGCGGGGCAGGAACATCCTATTTTCGGTGTTCCCACGGCATCTCCTGTACCCAGCAGGGTTACTTTCATCCTGTTTCATCCTTTGTCTTGAGCGAAATTCTCTTATTGAACTCATCTATCCCGCCCAGCAGATCCTGCTGGGTTAAAGCAGTTCTTTCTGTGATAAGACCGTTAAGTACAGCCTCTCTGACTATCAGGCGAAGGTCTGAGCCCGAATAACCCTCTGACTTTCTGGCTATCTCTTCGGTATCAAATGTACCTTCGATATTCCGAAGCACAATATCAAGTATCTTTTTCCGCATGTCCTTATCTGGAAGCGAAAAATTTACTATTTCATCAAACCGCCTCCATGCTGCGTGGTCAAGTATCGAGGGCTGGTTTGTAGCACCTATAAGAAGGACTCCGTCCTCTACAAGACTTATCTCGTCTATTGCTTTCAGCAGGGTATTTACAGCCCTTTTTAATGCGGCATGCTCATCTGTCGCTCTTGCTTTTGCCACGAAATCAAACTCATCGATGAAAAGAATGCAGGGGCTAAGGCGTTTTGCAAGTTCGAATACCCGGTCTATGTTCTTTGCTGTTTCACCAAGATACTGGTCTGCAATTTGTGAGAGTTTTACTTCAACTATGGGTATATGCAGTTTCCCCGATAGAGAGCGGGCGATGGAAGTCTTTCCCGTGCCAGGTGGACCAACGAACAGGAGCTTACCAATCTCCACAAGACCGATCCGTTTCAGGTAATCACGATACTGGATAGCTTTTACGATCTTCTCTATCTCACTTTCCTGATCTTTTGTGAGGACAAGGTCTTTCAGGTTCTGCTTTACATCCTCGGGAGACACTATATGGGCAAGTCTTAGCATCTCTTCTGATCCCTTCTCTGTTTCTATGGCTTTGACAAGCGAATTTATCCATTCGCGCCCGCTCTCCTTTGGCGTATTGGATGCCTTCGCCTTTTCGTAGCTCACGGGAAGAGAGTCATAATTCTCAAAAAATGATGCAAGTGCCGGGTTCCTGTTTATACTTTCAACCGCTTCTGTGTGTTTTGAAAACCATTTCGCTGCGAGGTCGAATACCGTGAGCTTTATCTGTGAGCCGAACTCTTCGAACTCAAGGAATGGCAATGTCTTTGAGCTGGTTTTTACACCATCAAGACCGTAAATGGATTTTATATCTCCTTCCGTGACATAGACGGGTCTCTTAACGGTTTTTTCCTTCTCGTTCCAGTAATGTTTTCGTATTTTCTCCGGCAGGTCGTCTACGCTGAGTTTATCAGACTGGTTGTAAAGGTAGGCGGTCAGCACGAGTTCTGTGATCAGTAGTTTAGAATCGGTCATATTGAACTTCATCATTAGGTCATCAAATAAGATATAGTTTACTCAAAAAATAAAACCAGGGATCAATTTGCTTCACCTGTTTCCAGGGCTGCGTAAAGCATAAATACCTTTATGCAATTGTTGGAGGCATTCATCACGATTGATAGTTTAAGTTTAATATATATAATCAATTATTGTCGGAGAAAAAAGAAAATGAAGGAAATACGAATACACGGCCGCGGCGGGCAGGGTTCTGTGACCGCTGCGGAGCTTTTAGCAGTGGCTGCCTTTGAGGACGGAAAATACAGCCAGGCTTTTCCAGCCTTTGGTGTGGAGAGAAGAGGTGCTCCGGTAACGGCTTTTGTGCGCCTTGACGATAAACCCATACGACTGCGCAGCCAGATATATGAACCCGATTATGTTATCGTACAGGATGCCACCCTGGTCGACGTGGTGGATGTGGCAAGAGGAACCAAACCAGAAGGGTTTATTCTGATCAATACTGAAAAAAGCCCGGAACATTTCAAAATGGAGACAAAAGCCTCTATTAAGACGCTTGACGCCACAAAGCTTGCTATGGATTTCATTGGAATACCAATAGTGAATACCACTCTTATCGGGGCTTTTGCAGGGGTTTCCGGCCTGATCAGACCGGAATCAATAAAGAATGCAGTGATGGAAAGGTTCCCCGGGAAAGTCGGTGAGAAAAATGCTGCTGCTATCCAGGCCGCTTATGATATGATGGAGGCTCAGCGATGAAACTTATAATCAAGACCGTCGCCAGGCCGGGAAGTACGCGTGTCAACAAGACAGGCGCATGGCGGTCGTTCATGCCTGTTTTTGACCATAAGCTGTGCAGCAAATGCGGTATCTGCGCCATGTATTGCCCTGAAGGTGTGGTATATAAGCTGGAGAACGGGTTTTTTGAACCAGACTATGAATACTGCAAAGGATGCGGCATCTGCGCGAACGAGTGCCCCAGGAAAGCGATAATAATGGTTTTGGAGGGAAAATGAGGAAAAGGATGGTAGTCGTTGAGGGTTCTTACGCTGTAGCTCATGCTGTGAAGGTATGCAAACCCCACGTGATTTCCGCATACCCGATAACCCCGCAGACGCATATCGTGGAAGACCTGGCACAGTTCGCGGCTGATGGTGAGATGAACTGCGAATACATGAACGTGGAATCCGAGTTCTCAGCAATATCGGCGCTTATTGGCGCAAGCGCAGCAGGAGCGCGCACATATTCTTCCACGACATCGCAGGGACTTGCGCTTATGCATGAAGCACTTTTCAATGCCTCTGGTATGAGGCTTCCCATAGTAATGACAGTGGTGAACAGGGCGCTTTCAGCCCCCATCAATATATGGAACGACCAGCAGGACTCGATCTCGCAGCGCGATACAGGCTGGATACAGCTCTATGCTGAAGATGTCCAGGAGTCAGCGGATATGACACCACAGCTTTATAAGATCGCAGAAGACGAGGACATTTTGCTGCCCGCAATGGCTTGCATGGACGGCTACATACTGTCGCATGTCTATGAGCCAGTTATACTTCTTGAGCAGAGCCTTACGGATGAATTCCTTCCAGATTATTCTCCCGAATTCGTGCTTGACCCGAAAAATCCTATGTCATTTGGCGCTTTCGCCGACCCGAGCACATACACTGAGTTCCGGTACAAACAGGAAAAAGCCATGGGTGTGGCGTTAAAGAGGATAGAAGAAGTCGCCTGGGAGTTTAGCGAGAAATACGGCAGGTATTACGGCGGGCTTATAGACGGTTATATGCTGGATGATGCAGAGATCGTGATAATGGCGATGGGCTCAGTGATCGGGACGATAAAGGATACGATAGATATGCTGCGAAAAGAGGGAGAGAGCGTTGGTCTTCTCAAGGTCAGGTCGTTCAGACCTTTCCCGGCTGATGAGATCAGAAAGGCGCTAAAGAACGCAAAGGTAGTTATAACGCTTGATAAGAACATCTCCATCGGCAAGAACGAAGGCGCGCTGTGCACCGAGGTAAAGGCTTGCATGTACAATAGAGATGTTCGTGTACCGGTCATTGGTTTTATGCTCGGGCATGGAGGGCGCGATATTCCAGTTAGCACGATTGTAAAAATGATCAATAAGGCAAAGCTTGTAGAAAAAGGAATATTTATTGAAAGCGAGTTCGTTGACCTGCGGGAGGACCTGGCATGAGCCTCTTGAAACCCGGGCACCGTGGATGCGCCGGATGCTGCGACGCCCTTGCAGGAAAATTCGTGCTTGATGCACTGGGTGAAGACTGCATCGTTGTCAGCCCAACAGGCTGCCTTGAGGTTTTTACTACGCCATATCCGGAATCTGCCTGGGGCGTCCCCTGGATACATTCGTTGTTTGAGAACGCAGCGGCAGTTGCATCCGGTGTTGAAGCAGCGTTGAAGGCGATGGGAAAAATGAATAATACCAAGATCATAGCGATAGGAGGCGATGGTGCCACTATGGACATTGGCCTGCAGGCTATTTCCGGTGCTTTCGAGCGAGGACATGATTTTACCTACATCTGCGTGGATAATGAGGCGTACATGAACACCGGTATCCAGCGAAGCAGCGGCACACCGATGTACGCGAGCACCACCACAAGCCCGGCAGGGAAGGTTTCGTTAGGAAACCCCCTGAATAAGAAGAATATGCCAGCCATCATAGCGGCGCATGGCTCTCCTTATATCGCCACTGCGTCCGTAGCGTATGCTCCCGATATGATAAGAAAAGTAAAGAAGGCTGCACAGATAAAAGGTCCGACCTACGTGCATGTGCACGCGCCCTGCTGTACTGGCTGGAAGTTCGAAGGGTCAAAGACCATTGAAGTTGGCAGGCTTGCAGTTGAAACTGCATTGTGGCCCCTGTATGAGATGGAGAAGAGCGAAGTAACAGGCGTCAGGAAAATAAAGAACAGGAAGCCTGTTGAGGAATATCTTAAAGCACAGGGGCGATTCAAGCATCTCTTTACAATGGAAGGCGGCGCTGAGGTGATAAAGAAGATACAGGCTACTGCTGACTGGAACGTGAAGCATTTCGGGCTGGAGTGAACAGAGAAGAGGGTTTTTAATTTTTCAGTTCAATCAACCTTTCCGCGAATATATATCACGTCGCTGTGCACGATTATCTCGCCAGCGTTCATGGTGTTGGCGATGCCGTCCTGCCTCAGCCTGTCATCCACTGCTGCAAGAGCAAGGTTCCTTGCAGCCGAGCTTTGATAGAACAAGACGCGTGGATTTTTCCATATGGGGAAGCAGACGATAGCCATTATACTATTTAAAGTTTGCTCAACAATAGGTATGATACTGCCGGTTCATTATATAAATATTATTGCGCATTCAAACACACGTATTACATCGTAATACTCGATAGTTCCTCAGCCTGAATAGCCTTAAAGAGCTCCCTGTGGCTCTGCACTATCACGTCAGCCTCATTCAAGCTCTCCCTGCCAAGGTACGCAAGCACGGCAATGCACCTTAGCCCCGCACTTTTTGCAGAACGTATGCCAAGAGGAGCGTTCTCTATGACTATACACTCTTCTTTTGGCACGTGAAGCTTTTCGACCGCCATGAGGTATGGTTCCGGGTCAGGTTTGCTCTTATGAACATCGTCACCATCGATTATGACCTTGAAGGCGTCCGGGAAGAAGGTATTCATTAGATCATGCACAGTGTTGTGATTGGAGCCTGATACAACAGCGAGATTGTGCTCCGGAGCGAGATCGGTAAGCAGTTCTTTTATCCCTTCAAATGGCTTGACCTGTTCTATCCTGTTAAATATCTCGATTTTCTTACTGCTGAGTTCCTTGACATCCTTATCTATCGGGACTCTCCCGAATCGCCTGAATATGAGTTTCACGATCTGTTTGTGGTTTGAACCTTCGATCTCGTAGATATCTCTCCTTTCGATGCTGATACCCACATCAGCGAACGCCTGCTTCCACGCTTCTGCGTGGTAGGGCATGGAGTCCACGAGCACGCCGTCCATGTCAAAGATGATGGCTTTCATAAAAGACCTTTATTTCGTAATTACTCATCAATTGGAATAAAATAGAAGAGTCAAATAGAAGTTCCTTCCAGTATTTTCTTTACAATCTCCTCTGCTCTGGGCGCCACCTCTGCTTCAAGAGTTTCAAATTCTTTTTCGCCGAGTTCTTCTTTGAGGTTTTTCAGATTAGATTCAGTTTTTTCAATATTTGGGTCTTCTATTTGCGTACGTATATTCTTAGCGAGCATGTGGCATGCCATTGCCTCTCTATATTTTTTCTCATATTCGAATTCGACACCCAAATTGTTCAGCCATGTGCCTTCGTTTATTCTATCTCCTATCTCTTGAGCAATTATTAAGGCTTTTTTGCCATACTCTATAGCTTTTTTTACTTCACCCTTAACGCTATATGCGTTACCGAGATTTCCTAGCCTTACACTTTCATTTTTCCTATCTCCAATTTCCCGAGCAATCTGCAAAGCTTTCTCATAATACTCTATTGCTTTTCTTATATCACCCATATGATAGTAACATATACCAAGGTTTCCTAAAGATGTACTTTCACCCTGTTTATGTCCAATCACTTCTGCAATCTGCAAGGCTTTTTCATGATACTCTATGGCTTTTTTCACATCGCCTAGGTATTTGTAAACATTACCAATGCTTCCAAGCTCTGCTCCTTCACTTTTTCGATCTCCAATTTCTTGTGCAATTTCCAAGGCTTCCTCATGATACTTTATAGCTTTTTTCACCTCGCCAAGAACACTGTAAACGTATCCAAGGTTTCCAAGCCCAATGCCTATGTTTTTTTTGTCTCCAATTTTCTGTGCTATCTTCAAAGCTCTTTCATAATATTCAAAGCCTTTTTTCACATCTCCCACAGCAATATAGGCATTGCCGATGTTACCTAACTTGGAGCCTTCACCTTGTATATCTCCAATTTTCTGTGCAATTTGCAGGGCTTTTTCATTGTATTCAATCGATTTCTTATAATTATCAATTTGATGGTATAAAACTCCAAGCGATCCTAATAGGTATTCGCTTATTTCATCTTCCCCAGATAGCTCGGCAAGCAGCTTCTCTTTCAACTCTATACTGCTATTGATATCTTCAAGTGATTTATATTCAGTCTCCAAAGCAAACTCAATGAGAGCGGGTCTGCGCTCTTCTGCCATCGCTATTTCCATAAACTCTACAACACGATTTCTAAAAGCAAAGAAGTCCGGTGCCTCAGCACTAATACGAGCAAGTTCTTTTTCCTTCACCCAGAATAGAACCTTGGCATGTTGATCAACAAGTTCTTCCCGCTTAAAATTTAAAAACTGTAGAATTTCTGGAAATCCTTTCTCCATATTATGCACAAGAAAAACAGTATTATCAGAATTCATCGATGAGATAAAAGAAGGAATATCTTTATTTTCCCCTGCATCAACACTCACAACTTTAAGTCCATGCTCCTTCAGGGATTTTTCAATGGATTTCTCAACATCAGCCCTTAAAAATTCACTCATATACAAAGCAAAAAGAATAGAAGGTTTGTTATATTTGAAGGCGCGGATTATGTAATTTCCAAGCCTTGAAACTCTCGCCTCAAAAGTATCTTTTACTTCGCTCATGTTTTTAAAAGTTCTTCGAGTGTGGGATGAATATCGCACCAAGTTTCATAATTCATATATTCCAAAACGCTCAGGTTGTGCAATAAATGCCCGATCCTTTCAATCCCGCATATTTCATTATTCTTACATATTTCTTTAAGAGTTTTATAATCTTCTGATTTCAATATGCGCTTAAAGTCGCTTCTAATCTCCCGCTCGGCTCTTTCTACATCTTCTTTTATGATACTATCTCTGTCATTCTCTATTGCGCTATCAGATGCGATTTGCATTATCCTTGCAGTTTCCCTGAACACACCAGCGCCCATCTTAATGGCAAACTCAAGAGCATCAGGCTCTATTAAATCCGCTCTCATTCTTTTAAAAACAAACGTTCTCATTAATTCATAGCCCTTATCATACAGATGATCTCTATCTTTCTTAAAATGCAGTTTTATGTTAGGTAGAAAATACCTGTTTTCCCTTATCGCAGTAAACTCCTGAGCGAAAAACATAGAAATTGGCACAGTGTAAACAATAGCGCAGGCTGGCTGGGTAATAGCAGTGTAGTTATCATAAAATATTTTCTTTGCCTGATCTAAATCGGGCTTATCTAAATCATCAATCAAAACAAGTACCTTTTTCCGTTCTTTGCCTTCAATATCAGCAGCGATCATATTTATTTTATCGATTAGTTCAGATAGCCTTGGCTCAATTTTTTTCCTGATCGTCTTTCTTGTGGTATCCTCTGCTCTTATTTTTGCCAGAATGGAAAGGAAAAAAGCTTTGAGTCCTACATCCATAGAGGTTTCAAAAGATGCAATTTCTTCTTTGACATGCTCAATTATGTCATCCTTCCAGCTCTCAAGCGCTTCTTTAAGCTCTGGTCTCAACTCTTTGCCTGCTTCAGTATATTGAAGGTATAACTGAGCACCTATAGAAAACAGTACATCAACATAATCAAGATTATTAACATCACAAACATCTTTAACAGAATATTTCACTACAAAGAATTTCTGTTTTATCTCTTCATCCGCAGCAAGCCGGTTAAGTTCTGTTGATTTTCCGCATCCTCTATGACCTGAGAAAAAGTACTTCGGCGGCTGCCTGTGCTCACGCAGAAGGGCTCTGATAAGTTTATTCAAAGGTTTACCTTCTCTTTCTACATGAAACGGACAATCGGCTGGTAAAGGGAAAAATGGATCAAAATTACTCCATGCAAGGTCAAGATCACTGGCAACAACGAATTCTTCTGGCATCTTATCTCCTAGCTATAATATAAACTATAAAGGAACAACCTACGATTTAAACCTTTACACTTATATTTTTTCAACTGATAATAGTTATTCTTGCGCTCGCCCCTATGCTTAAGTAATTCCATGCATAAAGGATGCCTGTGCGTACAAACAACTCAAGCCAAACTTTCGTCAGACAGAAAACATATTCCACAGTCCTTTATGTCCTGAATTCCACGCTTGTGGACAGGAAATATCCCGACATCCTCATGGGGGGGCTTTTTAAAAAAGAGGACTTTTCCTCTTCAGAAAAAGCAACAATCAATGAACTCATCTACGGTATCCTGCGCCACATGGCAAGGCTGGATTATATCATAGAATACTCATCAAGTGCCGTGGTTTCAGGTTTGGATCTTAACATCCTCAACATTCTTCGGATCTGCACATTCCAGGCTGTCTTTACAGCCGCCTCCCCTGCCGGAATAATAAATAACGCAGTGGCACTTTCAGCGCGTGAAGATAAGTTTTCAGGTTTTGTAAAAAGGACGGTTGAAGCGATCATAAGGAATAAAGATGCTGTGGTCTTCCCCGATAAAGAGAAGGCTCCAGTTGAATATATCTCACTATGCCATTCGCATCCGGTCTGGATAGTAGAAAAATGGCTCAAGGAGCTCGGGAATATTAATGACGTTGAAGCTCTCTGCCGCGCCAATAACACAGTCCCACCTCTTTTGATACGCGTCAATCCCCTGAAAACATCCATCGTGGCACTGCAAAAAAGGTTGAATGAGGAGGATTATCCTTCATCACCTGCTGTTTTTTCACCGTTCGGTCTTGTCCTGGAGAAAAAAGACGGCATATTCAGGACAGATGCTTTCAGTAAGGGGCTTTTCGAAGTGCAGGACGAGGGAAGCCAGCTCATAACCCTGCTCACCGGCGCGGCGCCGGGAGAGATAGTGATCGACACATGCGCAGGGAACGGGGGAAAAACCCTCTTTATCTCAGGACTGATGAAAAACAAAGGGACAGTGATAGCCTTCGAGACAAACACAGCGAAACTCGGAAACCTGAGGCGGCGCGCGCAGAGGGCAGGCGCCGCGAATATCAAGACCGTTGACATCGAAGGATTGCAGGAATACAGCGGCAGGGCGGATTGTGTTTTCATTGACGCCCCTTGCTCCGGGATGGGGGTGTTCAGGAGAAACCCGGATGCGAAATGGCGGCTTACTGCTAAGGATATTTCAGAGCTTTGCGCAAAGCAGAAAGAGATTATCAGGAAATACAGCGGACTTGTGAAGTCGGGAGGAAGGCTGGTCTATGCCACCTGTACGATAAGCAGGGAGGAAAATGAGGAGGTCGTAGGCGCGTTCCTTGAAGAGAATAATGATTTTTCCGTGATCTCACCAACCAAAACAAACCCTGATTTGTTCGGAAGATTCACGGCAGAAGATGGATTTTTCAGGTCCCTGCCAAATGTTCACGATATGGATGGTTTTTTCGGGGCTGTTATGATGCGTGAGCTTTAAGGCTTTCTGATTCAGGATCATTCCCATGTAGTGAGGTATCTCAGTAAACCATAAGGGCACATCAAACCAAACTGTGTGTGGTCTTTTCCCTCAATATGTCCGAGTTCATGCCTGAGGAGAAGGTCTTTATCACGATCACCAAAATAAAACGCATCCTGATTTATTGATGGCTTTTTTTATTGTCTCTTTCAGGTGTGCAACGTCGTAGCAGTAGCTTCTAGCTATGAAGGTATAACCTGTCGCCAGCGCCAGAGCTATCGGGTTTATGCCATCGTTGATGTTTGGCTTCGCAATTGCTTTTGTCTTCACGCCAAGCTTTAACGTTGGTGACGGCTGCCCCTTTGTAAGACCATAAACGCCATTATCGTGGATGATATAGGTCATGTCCATGTTCCTTCTTCCCGTATTAACAAAATGACCCGCACCTATCCCGAGCCCATCGCCGTCGCCCCCGTGTACGATAACCTCAAGTCCCGGGTCTGCCAGTTTTGCCCCTATTGCAAAGGGCAACGCCCTGCCGTGAAGAGTGTGGACGCCATATGTGTTCATGAAGTGCGGTATCTTGGCATGGCAGCCTATACCTGAAAATATGGCGATCTTAAGAGCCACCGTTCAACACCTGCCTTACCTGTGCTTTATCCTGCATTATTCGTAAAAGGGCATCGTATACCTCATCAGATGACATTGGTCTGCCATTCCATTTAATAACGAAATAGTCCATCAGTACACCTGTCTTTTCCCTGATCATACCGGCAAGCTGCCCTGAATAATT
>JBGOYM010000017.1:0-16320 GCA_041479675.1 Candidatus Methanoperedens sp. | reverse complement strand
CCTGAAAGAATTGTAAGTTTGGGAATGATAATGGTTCTTAGCTTACTGGTTTATTCGGTTGCACAATTTAAATTGAGAAAGGCTCTGGAAGAAAAAAAAGATAGTATTCCAAACCAATTGGGTAAACAAACAATGAAACCGACAATGAGACGGGTTTTTCAGATGTTCGATGGGATTTCTTTGCTGATAGTTCTGGAAAACGGGGTCGAAAAAATAGTTGGTGTTTTAAATCTTACCGAAATACAAAAGAAAATACTTTCACTTATGGGAGAGGATTATGAAAAAATGTATTTATGCTAATAGGGATGTGCGAAATGTGGGATAAAAAGTAAATAATGGGAATAATATTGCACATTAGGAAAACTACCAACACGAATTGAAACGGTCTCGTTTTGGCAAAACCAATAAATTCCAGGTGAGTGAATTTTCATTAATATTATCCATTCAAATCCATTATCACCTGGACGAATCTGTCATTGAACTCCGCATATGGCTGAGCCTGGTATGCCTGATAGAACGATGCCTTATCCCATCTATCGAACTCGAAATTCCCGAGGAACTGGCTTGAATCAAGAACTATCCACTTCCCTTTTGAATTTAATTCGACCCATGCATGATGCCTTCGTTTATCATTGCGTGTAACGTAACCCATGCTCACAATGACCTCCCTGGATGAGTACCCATAAGCAAGAAGCAGCCCGGCAAGAATGTCGGATTTTCCCAGACAGTCCCCCTGCTTTGAATTATAGTCTTCCGCCAAACTTCTGAAAAATGCAGATTTGCTGCATCAAATCCAACGCATCTTATCGGTTCGTGGGATATAGCGCTCCTCCTGTTTATGAATTTCTCATGTGTGGTTACTTCGGCAACATATCAGCGCGCGGGATTTTATGGTTTTGATGTAATTATTTTAGAGGATAAACATATTGCAGTAGATTTTCAAAAACCGTAGCATTAAATCTGCGTTCATCTGCGGCTTAATTTTTCAAAATCAAAAAACGATACGATCCACCCGAGGACCACAAGCATTACCCCTGTGAGAATAACTTTCCCCTCAAGCTGTGCAAGCATGAAAACACAAGACAATATCCCAAGAAACGGCAGTACGGGAAGCCTTCCTGCATTGAGCGGTACCCTGAAGGGTCTGTTCATTCCTGGTTCCTTATACCTCAGGAATATCAGAGCCGCATTTATAATAAAAAATGTCACGAACAGCGTAAAGTTATCCACGTTCGCTACAAAGGCGATGTCTCCTGCAAAGATGAATAGAATTGATACAGCCATAGTAACCAGTATGGCTGTCCATGGAGTCCTCCTTGACCTGTGCACACTTGCAAGGAAAGCAGGGAGCGTCCTGGAATCAGCCATCCCGTAGATTATCCTGGATGACCCCAGCATCATCATAAGCACTGTATTGGCTGTTGCAAAAAGAGCAATAGCAGTGAGGAGAATGAACGCGTTACTGCCGAAAGCGAAAAATGCAAGATCTGCAAATGGGGCATCCGAGGTTGAAAGTCTTTCCCAGCTCATCACGCTGACCGCAGAAATTGCCACTGTGATGTAAAGGAAAATACTCACAACTATCGCCAGCATCAATCCCTTCGGGATCGTTTTCTCTGGAGACTTTGTCTCCTCAGAGAGCTTGACTATGCTCTCAAACCCGGTATAAGCGAAAAATACAAGCGCAGACGCCTGAAAAACACCAGTCCAGCCATGAGACATCTCAAAATAGTCCACTTTTCCCAGATAAGGAAGCCCGATAAAGATCACAATAACAAGACCTGCGGTTTCTATGAGCGTTGCAATTATCACAAAACGCGTTGTCTCTTTTATCCCGTAGAAGAGGAGGAAGGAAAGAGCCACAATGAGCACAATGGCAGACGGGATCACAGGCACTTTAAAAAATGCATTGAAGTAACCCCCGAAACCCAGGGCGACCGTTGCCGCTCCTATCACGCCGCTAAGGATGATAAGCCACCCGATAACAAACGCCAGTTTCCTCCCAAAGGCATTCCTGACATATTCATGCTCTGCGCCTGCCTTCGGGAACATTGATGAAAGCTCTGCATAGCTCAGTCCGGTAAATATTGCAATAAGTGACGCAATGGCAAACGAGAGCCATACAGAGTTCCCGGCAAGCCCTGCAGCTTTTCCTATGAGGGCATATATGCCTGCTCCGAGAATTATACCAATACCTGAAAGTGTGACCTCAAGCAGCCCGAGTTCACGCTTCAATTCGACTTTATCGCTCATTTCATAATACCTGGCATTTCATTTCTGAGATTTTGGTTTATAGAAAAGCGCGAACCTGTACTCTGATGGGGGTCTGTCCATTTTCCTCCACAGTATGTATTCTGGTGTAATGTCCGATAGTTTGAACCAGTACCAGGACATCTTCGCGCTGTCAAGCCTTTCATATTTACTTCCAATATTGCGCTGCATGACATCAGCCTCGGTCTCATCCTCATCAGAATCATGCACAACAATGAGAGGGGCATTGAATTCAGCATCAAGGTCTACTCTCCAGTGGATGTTCGTATAATGACGCGCATACCAGAGCAACTGGGTTTCCATGTTTACATCAATGACCTGAATATCAGTGGACTGGTTCCTGTACTGAGAGGATATCTCAAAGGTTTTATTAAGGAATTCTGAGAACTTTTCTTGAGGGGGTTGTGAGGCCTGTATGAGCGGTTCAGCAGGATTTGTATAGTTCTCGTAGTTCAGAAGAAGGCTTGAGTGCACAAAAAATGAACTGCTGATCACAAGGAAAATGACCGCAGCAGCCCCGGTCCTTGACCTGACGTTCAGCCGTGGTAAAATCTCACCAAGATAGGCTGCCGCGATCAGGGTAAGAGGAAGCAGCGGGTTAAGCACAAGCCAGGGGACTTTTTCCTGAACATAAGAATATATGAAAAAGTTCGAAAGTGTCCAGAAGACAAGGAAAGCAATGAACCTGTTCTTGATGTGGACAGCACCGATGATCCCGAGGACAAGGAGGGGCAGAAAGATCAGGATGGATGACTGGACATAAGTGGTGGGTAAGAACTTCAATGCCCAGGGATAACTCTGTGCGATGAGATACATCATGTCCACAAATACCCAGTATAGGAGCAGTACTGCCAGAAGCTTTTCTTTTTTCCTGTCTTTGCAGCTGTAATAGAACATCCCAAGTATCCCGAACACCAGTACCGGCAGTTCATAAAGGGAAATTAAGGGCAGGTAGTAGAAGTATGGTCCCCCCATGCGCTGGATCCTGTGCATTTCATACCAGTGGGTGACTGCTTTTTCAACTGCCACTTTCATGCCTGAGATATCAAGGAGTTTTCCTGTATAGAACAGCGAGAAAACAACAAGGATTACGATAACCAGAAATAACACTTCTGCAACCGGTATTAAAAATTCCTTATCTGGTCTTTTCAGTCTTTCGATCAGGCCCCTATACCATCCTTCCCTGATGAAAAACAGGAACAAGAACAGAGCTATTAAAGCCAGTATAATGTATGCGTTCTCTTTCAGTGCTGCCATAGATGAGATCGCGATACCCCCAATAGCAAGATAAAAGATCCTTTCAATAGAATACAGATTCGATCCACAAACTGACCGTCTGTCCTGGGCATATGCCTCTGCATATTTTACTGCGCATACCAGTGCCAGCAGCGTAAAGAACGATATGAATATATCTTCTCTGTAGAACCGCGAGTAATACAGGAACGAAGGCGACAGTGCAAGAAAGAAAGCTGCCATGACCGTTCCGGTATTCCCGAGATATCTTCGCAGCGGTATCAGCAAAAAGATCATCGATGCGCCAAGGATTGCTGGAAGCAACCTGGATGCATAAATTGTGTCCCCAATGCGCCGGTACATTTCGGAAGTTACATGATACATGAACGGGCCGTGGAAAGATGGATCGTATGAGTAGACGCCGTCATTGAATAATTTGTATGTGTAATAACCCACTGCTGCTTCATCATGGTGAAAAACCCTCTCATCAAGATGATATAGCCGCAGGAAAAATGCAAGAAGCATTATTAGAATAAAAACAAGATACAATGCAATTTGTCTTTTATTCATTGTCATATAAAATAGCTTAAACATATTCATAGCATTTATGGTTAAATAGAGATAATCTCAGGTCATGCCAAAAATCAGGGTGAAACTTTTTGCCAATATAAGGGAATTCACCGGAACAAAAGAACTTGAAGTGGACAGTGAAACTGTAAGAGATGTTCTGAAAAAGCTATGCAAGAAATTTCCCGGATTTGAGGAACTGATATTCGATGGGGAAAAGATAAAACCTTATATGAATGTCTTTCTAAACGGAAAGAATGTTCTGGATGATGGTGGACCTGGAACAATGCTGCACACGGACGACGAGATCGCTATATTCCCTCCGGTATCAGGAGGATGATGTTTCGCAAAAGGACAAATGCTGATGAAGCAAAGGATTTTTTCTTAAGGACTGTTCGCCCTGTTGATGGAATTGAGGTTTTGCCTATTGGTGATTGCGATGGAAGGGTAGCAGGTGAGGACGTCAATGCAGGCGTAGATGTCCCTCATTACCGCCGTGCCGCAATGGACGGGTTCGCTGTGAGAGCTTCAGATACGATGGGATCTGGCAGCAATTCGCCTGTCCTCTTAAAAATTGATAATAAAATTGAAAAAGGGACATGTGTCAGAGTGCATACCGGTTCTCCAGTTCCGGATGGTGCGGATGCTGTTGTCATGCTTGAGGATACTGTCGTGCGCGGCGAAATGGTCGAAGTTTTTTCACAGGTACATCCGCTCAAGAACGTAGGGGAGATCGGAGAGGATATCAGGAAAGGTGAACTTATAATTACAGGGGGGCATATGCTTCGACCATGTGATATTGCCGTCCTTGCATCTCTTGGTATTGAAGAAATAAAGGTTTTTAAAAAGCCGGTTGTGGCGATAATCCCGACTGGAGAGGAACTTGTCCCCAGGGGTAGCAGAACGCCAGGAGAAGGCGAGGTATATGAGACCAATGGTTTGATGACATCCCTGTATGTCAGAAAGTGGGGCGGTGTGCCAATTCTGCTAGATATCGTGACAGATGACCCTGAAAAAATAAAAGAAGCTATCCAGAGGGTTTCGGGTACAGATATGATAATCATCAGCGGCGGGACATCAGTGGGGAAAAGGGATTATGTGCCTGCGGTTGTGGAATCCCTGGGGACGCTGCTCGTCCACGGCGTGGGCATAAGCCCGGGAAAGCCCACAGCACTGGGCCTTGTCAATGTGAAGCCAGTGGTGTGCATGCCAGGATATCCTGTGGCAGGCATGGTGGCGTTGTATTATTTTGCGCGCCCGGCGATTCGGAAACTGGCGCATATTTCTGACGAGCCGGACAGGGTGGTGCGTGCCGTGCTGTCAGAAAAGATAGCGGGAAGGACTGGTTATAAGACATTTGCACGCGTCAAAATAGAGACCGGAACCCCATATAGTAATATGTGGTCTTGCAAAGTTTTTCCTCTTTCCACCTCAGGCGCTGGGATTTTGAGTTCTGTCTCAAAGGCTGATGGATTTGTTATAATACCCGAGAACGTGGAGGGTATTGGCAAGGGGGAAGAGGTGGATGTTGTACTTATAGAATGAGGTTATGCTTTTAGCCCGATTTTTGCCTTGATTTGGAAAATATCGTTTTCGATTTTGAGTAGTTTTTCATCAAGGTATGATCTTAAATCCCGCCGCAATTCCCTTATTTCGCTGCTAATCTCAGTCCTTGTTTGATCTTGCTTTTCAAGCATCTGATCTTGCTTTTCAAGCTTTCTGTCCTGTTTTCGGTCTATACTTAATATAGCAGGTATTCCTTTGCTGAGTTGCTCGACCTGGATCAAGTGCATATAGTCAACAATTCCTATTACATAACCGACATAATCTTCAAAAATGATATCTGATACTTCTGCATTTTCCGGTTTATTGTTCCCAACATAATCCTTAAATGTCAATATTTGATCGTTGTCACCATCCAGGAAGGAAATAAGGACTTGAACTCCATTCTCCTTTGTATTATAGGCATTGAATCGCTCTACTCCAAGCTCAAGAGCTTTTCGAAGCAAGAATACACGATAGCCTACATCATGTACCTTATTTCCTATTATTTTCGTCTTGATCTTCATTGATATAATATTTGCATTAGGGTACTAATAGCTTTTGCAGTGCTCGAAACCATCTCCATTTCGATCCAATAGGTATAAAGTCAATTAACACAGAAACGAGCACTATGATATTATTCGATGATATTGGAAGCTACCCGCTGCCGAAAGACGTGAAAAAGGACTGGGTACCCGAAGCCGTAAAGAGAAAAGACCCGAAATTCCTCGAAATCATTAAGGATGCGATGCGGCAGAAGATAGACGCCGGGGTTGATGTGCCCACATATCCCCAGTACCAGGACATGAACCAGCAGTTCCTGGGGATAATAAACGACAAGTCCATGACCGAGGAGCCATTGCTGGTGCGTAAGGACATGGCAAGGATAATGGAGCTTGAAGCCATCGAAGATGTTGGCACTGAATATTATAAAAAAACTGGAAATAAATTAAATATAAGGGTTTGCGTCACTGGTCCTGTTGAGCTGTATTTAAAGCAGTTCGGAGGGACAGCGTACACCGACGTTCTTAACAACTTCGCCGTAAGCATCGACAGGTTCATAAGCAATTCCATAGACAATGCTAAAAATTTCAGGATATCAACCATATCGATTGATGAGCCCAGCATAGGCATTAATCCCCGGATCATGTTCAATTATAACGATCTGGCAGGCGCTCTGGAAAAGGCGGCAGCGACAGCGGCTTCGCATAAAATAGATACAGAGATACATCTTCATTCGCCCCTTCATTATAAGCTGGTATGCAATGTGCCGTCAATAAGCGTTATCGGGGTGGAATCAGCAGCAAACCCTTCGTATCTTTACCTAATTGATAAAAAAGACCTCTTTGAATACGATAAATTCCTGAGAATTGGGGTAACGCGTACCGATATATTCAATATGTCGTCAGTGCTTAACGAAAAATACGGGATCAATATCTGGAAAGAGCCCGAAAAGCTTGAAGATATAGTTTCGGTAATGGAAACACCTGAAATAATAGAAAAAAGGCTTGAAAAAGCGTATTCTCTATTCGGGGACAGGATAAAATACGCAGGTCCTGACTGCGGACTTGGCTCATGGCCAACTCAGGAAATGGCTTTCAGGCTGCTTAATAATACTGGCATCGGAATAAAAGAATTTTTAAAAAAACAAAACAGGGCAACAGTTTAATAGTTAATTGACATTTATTGCATTCCATGAGAGCAAAACAGCGGGTAAATAACAAAAAAAGTGGTAAATGCAGTTCAACCGCTAAAGAAAACGGAGCTAAAACAGTGACGGTGAAACCTGCAGGCTACCCGTTAAAAGGCATGTTCCATGAATACCCCGAGACATCTGAACTTGATGTATTTGAATTCTATGCCCGCGAGCAGTGGAATGGATTTATTATAAAAAAAGGCGACTACCTTTTCGACAGGCGGATGTTCCCGGATTTTGCCTTCAAGATCATAGACGTTGACCCCGAAAACTCAAAGATAGGTAAAAACACTAAATTCATGGTAGAGGACTATGAAGCGGATTTCCTTGTCCCTGATATGAAAACCGATACCTCATTTAAAAACATTATCGGGCAGAATAAAGCCAAAAAGAAATGCAAGCTTATTGAAAAATACCTCTCCAATCCACAAAAGTTCGGAAAGTGGGCTCCTAAGAACATACTGTTCCACGGACCTTCAGGAACTGGAAAGACCATGATGGCAAAGGCTCTTGCTAATTCCGTGGATGTACCTCTACTGGCAGTAAAAGCCACTAAACTTATCGGTGAGTTCGTTGGGGACGGCGCGCGCCAGATACACCAGCTTTATGAAAAGGCTGAGGAGCTTTCACCATGTATTATATTCATAGATGAATTCGATGCTGTCGCACTTAACAGGAGCTTCCAGGAAATAAGAGGGGATGTTTCCGAGATAGTTAATGCGATACTTACCGAGATGGATGGAATAGATGAGCGTGATGGCATCTGCACCATTGCGGCAACTAACATGATGGCAGCACTTGACCCTGCAGTGCGAAGCCGCTTTGAAGAAGAAATTGAGTTCACCCTGCCAACTATGGAAGAACGGTATAAGATCCTGCAGACCTATACTCGCACCTTCCCGGTAAAACTTGCAAAGGATGTTAATCTTCAGGTCATTGCAAAAAAGACGACTGGCTTCTCAGGACGCGACCTTGTTGAAAAGCTGCTCAAGAACGCGCTTCATAAAGCCATACTTACAGGCGGAAAAGTTACATGTAAGCAATTTGAGGAAGCGTTCACAGAAGCGGTGGGTAAGAAGTCAGAGCCGCCAAAAGGGATGTTCGCATAATGGCAGTTAAGAGCATCAGCACCCTTGTGGGGGATCTTAAGGAAAAATACGATAAGAGCAAGAACAAATCAAGCTGGCGCGTGCTACAGGGCATGGACGGGGATCATTATAATACTTTTATTGCAGGCGATAAAAATCTGTGGCAGATAAAATCCGAAGAAGTCACGACAGGAGAAATGTTCGCTGTTGGAATGAGGATCGCCCGAATGGATGAGGAGCTTGAGAAGATCATGAAGCAGGGTTCGCCTGTGCCCTTCGGGAATGTGACTCCCCAGCGAAATAAACCTTCGATAGTAATGGCAGGGATACAGACATATTCTTCTGACTCATCAAGTCTGTTGTGCAGGGAATTTCTTTCAAGCAAACAGGCTGCGCTTGAGGAGAGGCTCAAAGGTCAGGTCGAAAAGATGAAGGATGATCCGGGGTTCAGGAAGAAATATTACGAGCATAAGGACAGGTTGAGACGGGCGTATCTGTAGAAGTTTTTTCAAAGGTAAACAATATATATATTTGCTGCTTAGTGAGCCAAACAATCACATGGAGGAAATTATGGAACAATTATTGTACTCAGCCCCGCTTGCGGGGATTATTGGACTTGTTTTTGCATTGTATCTTGTTTCGTATATAATGAAACTTGATGCAGGTACAGAGAAGATGAAAGCCATTGCATCCGCCATACAGGAAGGCGCAATGGCATACCTTAACAGGCAGTATAAGACAGTGGCAGTGATCGCGGTCATACTTGCGATCCTGATCGGGGTGACGATCAATCCCGAGACTGCGGCAGGATTCATACTCGGCGCTATAATGTCAGCCGCAGCCGGGTATCTGGGCATGAACATCTCTGTGCGAAGCAACGTGCGCTGCGCCAATGCAGCCAGGGAAGGCATGAAGAAAGCGCTTGATGTGGCGTTCAAGGGAGGCGCTGTCACCGGGATATCAGTTGCAAGTCTTGCTCTCATGGGTGTAAGCGGATTATTTATCGCATTTGGCGGGGATGTCAATGCTGTTGATAAAGTGGTTGGGTTTGGATTTGGCGCTTCGCTTATCAGTCTTTTCGCAAGGATCGGCGGCGGCATATTTACAAAAGCAGCAGATGTGGGTACAGACCTTGTGGGAAAAGTGGAAGCAGGAATTCCTGAAGACGACCCGCGAAATCCCGGTGTGATCGCTGACAACGTGGGAGACAACGTGGGCGACTGTGCAGGTATGGCTGCTGATCTCTTTGAGACCTATGCTGTCACGGCGCTTGGCGCGATGCTCATCGGTGTGACGGTAATGAATGAATTTCCAAATGCTGTCATATATCCCCTGACACTTGGCGCGGCAGCCATCATAGCATCCATCATCGGGATATTCTTTGTTAAGCTCGGTAAGTCGGGCAATATAATGGGAGCGATGTATAATGGAGCGATCGTTGCAGGAATAATATCGCTGATATTGTTCTATGGGATCACGCAGGAGATGATGAAAGGCGATATCCGCCTCTTTATCAGCGCACTTATTGGTCTTGGCGTTACTGCAGCAATGATACTGATTACAGAATATTACACAGCAACAACCAATAAACCGGTGAAAGACATAGCCAATGCCTCGGTGACAGGTCCGGGGACAAACGTAATTACCGGTCTTGCAGTTGGTCTGCAGAGCACGGCGCTGCCTGTGATCGTAATATGTGCAGGCATTCTTTCCTCATATTTAATAATGGGAGGTGCGTCCAACCCCGCACTTGGATTGTATGGTATTGCAATAGCTGCAGCCGCCATGCTCTCGGTCACGGGAATTATAATCGCAATTGACGCTTATGGGCCAATAACAGATAACGCCGGTGGCATCGCTGAAATGGCAGAACTTCCAAAGGAAGTCAGGGATATAACAGACCCGCTTGATGCTGTGGGAAATACCACAAAGGCGGTCACAAAAGGATATGCTATTGGCTCTGCGGCACTGGGCGCTCTTGCGCTTTATGCGGCTTACAGCAGTGAGGTTAACAAACTGCTTGAAAAATCTCCTGAACTGATAGGCAAGTTACCAGTTGTTATGAGTGGAAGTAAACCAGAACTGATGCTTAACCTCTCAGATCCAATGGTTCTTGTGGGTTTGCTCATCGGAGGCATGCTACCATTCCTTTTCACGAGCTTCCTCATGGGAGCTGTCGGACGGGCAGCCACTACCATAGTAACAGAAATAAGGCGGCAGTTCAGGGAAATAAAAGGGATCATGGAAGGGACAGGAAAGCCTGATTACGGGCGCTGCGTGGATATCGTCACCATTGCAGCACAGAAAGAGATGATAATCCCCGGACTTCTTGCAGTGCTATCACCTCTTGTTGTTGGCTTCATCTTCGGTCCTGTGGCGCTTGGCGGATTGCTCATCGGCGTAATTATTTCAGGCCTACTGCTTGCGCTTATGATGACAACAGGCGGCGCAGCATGGGATAATGCCAAGAAATATATCGAGTTAGGAAACCTTGGCGGAAAGAGACTGCCAGACGGAAGCAAGAACCCAACACATGCAGCAGCAGTGGTGGGCGACACTGTGGGTGACCCGACAAAGGATACTGCAGGACCTGCTATCAACCCGCTTATAAAAGTGATGAACATCGTGGCGATACTTTTCGCAGGGTTGATATTGAAATATTATATCCTTAAGCCCTGAAAAAAAACAAACCGCACCGCGGTTTGTTTTTATAACCAGTATTATCGTATTTCCTGCAACCAATGGGAACTTAACTTACACCTGCTTTATTGCAAAGCCTCCGCCTATCGCTACAGCACCGCTGCCTATCACATCTCCCCAGTACTTCAAACCTGCGGCTTTCGGGATTGCTATTGTGGCAGCAGCACCTCCAGGTGCGCATGCGACATGCTTTCCAGTGACCTGAACAGTTTTGATTTTCCCCCCTACATATTAAAATCGACCTCTACAGTCTCTTTGAATAATCCTTTGAATCCGATCATTTCTAAAGTTTTATCCGATATTCCTGTTAAATTCAGGTGCCAATTCTTCACTTGATGCCCAAGTTTAACTTCAACTCGTTCCACCCGTTCAAGATCATGAATAAAAGCATCTGCATCCTTCCAAACACCTTTTCGACCGGGATTAAACCTTTTTTGGAGGTTGTTATGTGTAAAATGAGGTTTGATATAAAGTGCGTTAAGGAATGTCTGGAAAAGAATAAGATCGTTTATACGGTCAGGTCGTGGGAAGGTTATTCGGTAATAACTAAGGTCGAGGTTGATGGGGTTGGATCTTGCACGAAGAAGAGGATAATGCGAGTGACCAGGAAAGGGGATTTGGCTCAGTACTTATCGTTAAGTGGATTCGATACTCTCGAAGATTGGTGGGGAAAGATTTGTTGTTTTGGTGCGCCAGAAAAGTTATCATGAAATTAGCATTCACAGGGCATCGTCATCTGAAGTATCAGGAGGGTGTATCAAAATTAGAGTTTATTCATGTCAGGTACCCTGGCGCTTCATAGATAACCGGCGGTGCTGTTGGCATTGATTCCCATACAGCTAATTTCGCAATGTTGCACGGGATTAAGCTCTGGCCTATCCTGCCATATCCACTGGCGTTCATGTCCGCTAAATGGTCTTTGATGATCATCTGTGAAACCCATATCTTTTTTAAGTAGTAGAATAATTAAGCGAGTACTCCTATACCTACCATATTACAAAGCGATTTAAAAAAGGGATAAGATATTGTCCTGTTTCGCTCTCGTAATACGGATTAGCGTATCTAAGGACTGCCCCAAAAGGACACTCGGTTCGCGCCGGTAGTGTAGCGGCTATCACTGAGCGTTGCCAACGCTTAAACTCGGGTTCGATTCCCGACCGGCGCATGTTCACAGCCTTGTTCTTATCTCATCCGCTTTATACCGCAGCGTCACTACCCTGCTTCTCCCGCGCGAGCCCTTACCTGTAAAATCCGCATCAATAAGCCTGACAGAACCGAGTTTGTTCAGCAGCTCATAGAACCGCGTGTATCCAAGGGATGTCTGCGAATGGAATTTCTCATAAAGGTCCCCAGAATTTGTTTTGGGGGAGTCGGCTATCAGACCGAGAAGAGCCTTCTCATCATCTTTCAGCGTCCGCATCACATACGAGAGGTGAATGAGCCGCGAGCTATCGTATGCCTTATTAACGTCCTCAAGCGCTATCGTCCTGCTGGCGCGGCGCTCTGCGTTCAACCCTGCGCGCTTCATGAGGTCTATTCCCACGCGAAGGTCACCAAGGGAGGCCGTGTGCTCAGTAATTCGCTCAAGTACGTTTTCACCAAGAACACCAGGATAGAATCCAAGCTTTGCGCGGTTTGAAAGGATATCTTTTACCTCGCCAATACCATACTGTGGGAAAGTGATCTCTTCTGGCAAGAACACGGATTCCACCTTCGGATCGAGAATATGCGGCACACCGGTATCGCTTAATATTGCAATAACGCCTATGCGCGCCCCTGGGTGGGTCTCATGTGCCCTGAGGAGGGAATAGAGCACCTCGTTGACCTCGTTCTCGTAGAAGAGATAGTTCATGTCGTCAAGTGCAACCACCAGCACCCTCTCGTTATCCACAAGGTACTTTGCTACTTCACCAAACACCTTTTTGAAGGAAGCACCCGAAGAAGGAGGAGCATATCCGATAAGCTTATTGAAAAGCTGCGAAAAAACCGCATACTTTGTGGAGTAAGCCTGGCAGTTCACGAGAACGGGAATTATTTTAGGGGTATGCTTCTCGATCTCCTCAAAGACCTTGATGATAGCTGTGGTCTTTCCAGTACCCGGTGGCCCCACACACAGGCTGTTGAGAGGTCTTCCCCCGCTCAATGCAGGACGGACGTTGAAAAGGAGTGACTGCAACTGCGCATCCCTGTGCAGGAAATGCTCAGGTACGTGATCAAGTTCAAAAAGCTCGCTGTCTTTGAAAAGGGTCTGGTCCCAGGAGAGAAGGTCTTTCATCGGCAATACTTTCACTTAGCTCTAAATAAGACTTTTGGAAACCCTGATAATGTCGCAGAATAATAATATATGCAGATGAAGAGCAAACCGCTATCAGCAAGAATCAGGAGGTTCGACTCTGGAATTTAAACTTGTCTCAGGATTTGAACCTGAGGGCGACCAGGTGCAGGCAATAGAAAAACTTGTGCATGGTTTAGAACACGGGATGAAGCGCCAGACCCTGCTGGGTGTAACGGGCTCAGGTAAGACCTTCACTGTCGCGAACGTGATCCAAAAGGTCGATCGACCAACACTGGTCATATCACACAACAAGACGCTTGCTGCCCAGTTATATTCTGAGTTCAAGGCATTTTTCCCTGAAAACGCGGTGGAATATTTTGTGAGTTATTACGACTACTACCAGCCTGAAGCGTATATACCACAAACTGATACATACATCGAAAAAGACGCTTCTATAAATGAGGAAATAAACAGAATGCGTCTATCAGCAACGCGATCGCTCTTTGAGCGTCGCGACGTGATAGTGGTGGCAAGCGTCTCCTGCATATACGGCATAGGCTCTCCCCAGGAATGGCATGATATGTCCATGATCCTCAGTAAAGGGGAAGAAAAAGAGCGAAAAGCGATACTTTCCAGGCTTGTTGATATGCAGTATGAGAGAAACGATATGGATTTTTCAGCGGGAAAGTTCAGGGTGCGAGGAGATACCATCGAAGTGTTCCCTTCATACGCTTCAACCGGGATGAGGATAGAACTTTTCGGGGATGAGATAGAGAGGATAGCTGAATTTGACCCCCTGACCGGGAAATCGATAAGGGAAAGTGAGGGCGTAGTAATATATCCTGCCAAGCATTTTGTTATGCCGCAGGAAAAAATTGAGGCTGCTATCGAATCTATAGAAACAGAACTGGAAGAGAGGCTTCATGAGCTAAGATCCATGGGGAAGATCCTTGAAGCTGCGCGCCTTGAGCAAAGGACAAAGTTCGATATCGAGATGATGCACGAGATCGGGTACTGCCAGGGCATTGAGAACTACAGCCGTCACATGGACGGAAGGAAATCCGGCGAGCCACCGTACTCATTGCTTGATTATTTCCCTGAGGATTATCTTGTGGTGATCGATGAGTCGCATGTCATGCTCCCTCAGATCAGGGGGATGCAGGCAGGTGATCACGCACGAAAGGAATCTCTTGTGGATTACGGCTTCAGGATGCCTTCTGCTTTTGATAACCGCCCGCTCACTTACACGGAGTTCGAGACACGGGTTAACCAGGTGTTATACGTTTCTGCCACGCCTGCTGATTACGAGATCGCTCAAAGTGCTCAGGTCGTGGAGCAGATAATCCGACCCACAGGACTGGTTGATCCTGAGATAGTAGTAAAACCCGTGAACGGGCAGATAGATGACCTGATGGCAGAGATACATGCAAAGACTGAGAAAAAGCACAGGGTTCTTGTTACCACGCTCACGAAAAGGATGGCTGAAGACCTTACAGAGTACCTTCTCAGTATGGATATCAAGGCGAGGTACATGCACTCTGAGATCGAGACGCTTGAGCGCATCGATATCATCCGCGGGCTACGCCTGGGAGAGTTCGATGTGCTTGTGGGAATAAACCTGCTGCGTGAAGGGCTTGACCTGCCCGAGGTGGCGCTCGTGGCGATACTTGATGCTGACAAGGAAGGGTTTTTGCGCTCAGACCGTTCGCTTATGCAAACCATAGGCAGGACATCGAGAAATATTGAGGGAAGGGTGATTATGTACGGGGATAAGATAACCGGCTCTATGCAAAGAGCGATAGATGAAACAAACCGCAGGCGTACGATGCAGAAAAAGTACAACGAGGAACATAATATCACGCCCCAGACCATAAGGAAAGCAGTCGAACCGCGCGTGGTTGAGGTGGCGCTGCCACCCAAAGAGGAGATGTTCAATTATATCATCGAGCTTGAGGCTGCAATGCACAGGGCTGCGAAGAACCTGGAGTTCGAGAAAGCGGCTGAGATAAGGGATATGATATCGAAATTGAGGAAAACGGCGTGAGTTCGTTGTTATTCTCTCCAATTTATAATGGGGTTATTCCTGTTATAGAAATATTCTCATCCTTTATCCAACCCTGATCAATGTATGCAGCCGCCACCTCGCAGTTTAGCCTTTTGACCTGCTCTAAAACAGTCATATCCAGTTCTGCACTCTTAAATTTCGTATCAGGTGCAAGCACTATCAATTTCAGTTTATCTATATCAACATCCCAGCCAAGCTGCTCTATTCTTGGCTTTAGCCGCTCCCTGTATTTGAAGAGCCATTCAACATAAGAAAGCCCCTGGGAAACAGCAGAATCCAGATATTCGCCCTGTTTTTTGACCTCAACCACGACCAGCGCTTTGCTATGCCTCTCCTTTGCCAGAATATCAATTTCGGGTTTATTTCTGGTTTATTTAGGGTTTTTCGGGTTTATTTCGAGCTAAAACATATTCTATATTCTCTATTTGTAATCCTCAATTATCTTTCTCACCCAATCAAAAACTTTTTCTGCGGTTTCAAGAGTTTCCTGATATTGCTGTTCATCTACTGGCTCAAAGTCCCCTGGATAACGGGTATTGACAGCGTATGCAGTAAGTGAAATTGAATCTTTGATTTCATCAGGAACTATAATGCTATGCTCTTCAATCAATTCAATAATATGACTTATGGAATGAGTATGGGGAAAAGAAAGACTTTCCCCGCTTTCGCTATCATCAAATTACTTTTTGCTCTTTTCAACCATATTCGAACAAGTGACTCGTTTCTCATAGACTACCTTCCCGGACTTTGAAATCTCTTTATATATCATAAAAGGACTATCTTTCAATTCTTCAAACTTCTCTGGAGTTTCAACAATAATTTCAACAGGCGCTCCCATACCATAGAGAAACCTATAAATCTGCTGAGCAACTTTTCTTCTATG
>JBGOYM010000016.1:0-16611 GCA_041479675.1 Candidatus Methanoperedens sp. | reverse complement strand
GGATCTTCGAGACCGAATATCCGCGGTCTGGAAGGCTGCTGCATATTGATATCGTCAATGGCAGTGAAATTATCCCGAGAAATACTATAAGCAGGTACCACTGTGCTGCATACAATAGCTCAGATAACAGTTCAAATCCCATATCCAAAGTTCCTTATTAGACTCCATTACCATAAGAACTCATACCACAGCCTGAATATCTGCGAACCCATTCCGAAAACATCCTTAATTAAATTAACCTTTGTGGTGCCACCGTGTTTCCATTCCACAGGGAATTCCATGACCCTGAACTCTGCACGCTGGGCGCGGACAAACAATTCAGTATCCCAGAACCAGTGAGTATCTTTTACATTGTCCATTATCTCAAAAAGCGAGTCGCGCCTGAAGGCTTTAAATCCGCACTGGTGGTCATAGAGTTTTGAACCAAGCATGAAACGAGTGAGAAAATTAAATCCCAGGCTTGCAAATCCTCTTTTGAAAGGTCTCTTGACATTGCTCTGAGGAAGCATGCGGGAACCTGTGGCAAAATCATAGCCGTCACGGATGTATTGTATCATCTCCTTAAGGTGCCTCATGTCGGTTGCAAGGTCTACATCGATGTAACCGAGAATATCCCCGTTCGAAGCTTTGAAAGCGCGGTTAAGAGCTCGTCCCCTTCCCTGCCTTTTGTCTGAATGAAGGTGCACCACATAGTCATGTTTTTTTGCAAGAGCCTCTGATATCCTGTCTGTGCCGTCCTTGCTTCCGTCCTCTGCGATGATTATCTCAAAAGATAATGTGAATTCGCGAAGAGCCGTGGCTGTCCTTTCTACTGTGCTTTCTATTCTTGTAGCTTCATTATAGGCTGGAAGAACGATTGAAACTTCGACTATTGTATTTCCTCCTTCTTATGCGTTTCAAGACCCTTCGCAGTCCATCTCATCTATTGGTGTTTTGTTCCTTTTTCTATAAAACCCTTAACATCATGTTTCGTCAGCATTCCCATCAACCTGTGCCCTTCCACAAGCCCGAAGACCCCTTCTTTTGCCGAGAACTCATCGAACCTGTCCACATAATCCGCTTTCTCAGTGGAAGAATATATGGCAAAAGGAACAGGCTCCCGTGTATGCGTCTTTATGGAGATTGGTGTTGGATGGTCAGGCAGTACCAGTATCCTGTATTCTCCATATCCTCCGAGTTCGTTGAGCATTCCCCCGACCACTTTTTCATCAAAATCTTCAATAGCCTTTATTTTAGCTTCCATATTTCCCATGTGACCCGCCTCATCCGGCGCCTCAACATGGACGAACACGAAATCCCGCTCTTTCAGCGAATCAAGCGCATAAGCAGCCTTACCAGAAAAATTGGTATCAAGATAGCCTGTAGCTCCGGGGACTTCAATGACATCAAGACCTGCTGATTTTCCGATCCCTTTAAGCAGGTCAACAGCCGATATTACCGACCCGGTAACTCCGTATAATTCCCTGAAATGTGGGATATTCAGTGCCTTTCCCTGCCCCCATGGCCAGATAAGGTTCGCCATGTTCTTCCCATCCTTTTTCCGTTTCAGATTGATCTCGTGGTCCTGAAGAATGTGCTTTGAAGACTTTATAAGGTCAATGAGGATATGAGAATCCTCTCCTCGCGGAAGAACATCCTCCACAAATCGTCCCACCACATCATGCGGCGGAGTACATAATGCCTTCTCGCCTGGCTTCATAACCAGCAGATGCCTGTAGCTCACGCCTGCATGGAACCTGCAATTGTTTGAAAGTTCACTATCAACAGCTTCGATAAGGATGCGCGCTTCCTCACTTGAGATGTGCCCAGCGCTGTAATCAGCAAGTATCCCGTCCTTTTCAGTTATGAGATTGCATCTGAAAGCTATATCATCTATCATAAGAGGTACACCGATGCTTGCAGCCTCAAGAGGTCCGCGGCCTGAATAGTAAATGGCAGGATCATAACCCATTATAGAAAGGTTCGCTACATCACTCCCCGGTGGCATCGTTTCTGGTACGGTCTTAGCAACTCCGTTCCTGCCATGTTTTGCAATAAAATCCATGTTTGGAGTATTCGCAGCCTGAAGCGGCGTGAGGTCGCCAAGTTCAGGAAGGGGGTAGTCTGCCATCCCGTCGCCGACAAGTACGATATATTTCATAGCCCACACTAACGGGATGCCAGTACGACAAATATTACCAGGGTGAGCGCGAATGCGGATAGATACAACTTAATCATTGACTGTATCCCGGAAACGCTTTTTTTTAAATCAGAAAGTTCGGTCGTGAGCTTATTTATGGATTCTTCGACTTCAGGTGAAGGGAACAGTTTCACTGTTTCAGGGACAGCCGGAGGCACGGTTTTAACAGGCGGCGCTGGAGTATATGTTTTTTTGAAGACAGGCATTACAGGTCTGACTTTCTCTATTTGCCTATAATTCGGGTCTCTTCCTTTACCAAGCGTGTGAAATATCTGTTCTTCTGTTACATCAAGAATTGACATAATGTACCTTCGACCATAGTACTATTGATGCTGTTCTTATATATTTGTTTTTGCATTACATAAAATATACATAAAAGTTAGTTGTATTAGCTCAAAATTAATAAATTTTAAATCCAGGAGAATCACATGAACCTCGAAAATACGCTTCTTATGATCCCCGGCCCTGTGCCGGTAGCACCCAGAATACTTCGTGCCATGTCAAAACCTATAATCGGCCATAGAAGCAAGGAATTTGGGAGCATTTATAGCGAATGCAGGACAATATTACAGGAGCTTTTTGGCACAAAAAATGATATGTACATTATAAGCGGCTCTGGAAGCTGTGCCATGGAAGCTGCTGTCGGTAATGTCATCGGTGAGAACGACACGCTTGTCACTATCGAGAACGGGAAGTTCGGTGAGAGGTTCAGGGAAATTGGAGAACGCTACGGAAAGGTCAGGTCGGTCAAATTCGACTGGACAAAGGGGGAGTCAATTGAGCTTGATAAGGTTGAGAGCGCACTTTCTGAAGGCGCTAAAGCCGTGACCCTTGTGCATAACGATACATCTGTGGGTATCAAGAACCCTGCAAAAGAGGTAGGAGAGCTTGCTAAAAAATACGGCGCCCTTTTCATCATGGACGGCGTGACAACTATTGGAGGAGATGATGTCCAGGTAGACAAATGGGGGGTTGACCTCGCTGTTGTCGGTTCGCAGAAGTGCATTGGCGCTCCTCCCGGATTATCAGCGATCTGTGTGAGCAAGAAAGCCTGGGAAGCGATCGTTGAGAAACCTCCTTATTATATGGACCTTAAGGCTTACAGGAAATCAGCAAACAAAGAGAGCCCTGAGACCCCTTATACTCCTGCAGTACCACTTTTCTTTGCGTTTCATGAATCCTTAAAGATAGTAAAGGAAGAAGGGCTTGAAACACGTATCAAGAGGCATGCAAAGTTCGCAGAAGCATTGCGAGCAGCAGCAGATGCAATGAATGTCGAGATGTTCCCTCAGTTGAACCAGCACAGCAGATATTCAAACACCGTCACAGCCATGAAGATGCCCACCGGAATAGACGATAAGAAGCTAAGGGGTGGAATAAAAGAACTGGGGATCCAGGTATCAGGCGGTCAGGGACCCCTTGAAGGGAAGATATTCAGGATAGGAAGCATGGGCAACATAAGTAAGCTTGACATATTAAGCACCATCCAGATAGTGGAAATCGTACTCCACAAGAATGATGTGGTCAAAAAAATGGGACCTGGCGTTGAAGCGGCAAGTAATGTTTTAAACTAAAAAAAATCAGAATCCCATTTCCACATTTTTTAGATCAGTTCTCTTTTTCTCAAGGAACTTATACACCGGACCGTGGGTCGAGCCCTTTAAAAGCATATCTATACCGGCACGTGCTACTGCATTTTGTTCTGGATACCCGATGATCGAAATGGTTTTACCATAAACTGAGATACGTACATTTGTAAGATCCTCAAAAACTTCACGTGTCTTTCCCCCCCTGCCGATAATTCGACCTTTTAACCGCTCCATATCTTTTTCGGTCTTTGCAATGTTTGAAAGGTCGATAGTTTCGAACATAAGGTAATCATCGTCAAATAGCTTAATGGCTTTTTCTGGACTGAAACCCCTGGCTATCGCATGGACTACTTCCCTTGCCCGCATTCCCTTGATGGGATCTTTAGCATCCATTATCTCGACAGTCCCGCTGCTGCTTTCGATATTTATAGAAGTGGTTGATTTTTCTTCAATAAGCTCTTTTATACTACCTTTTGGACCTACTAAAACTGCAACCCTATCGAGAGGGATCTTAATATGTTCATTCATTTTTTTACCTCCTTGATCATTGACATCATTTTCTCTTCATTTACCTGTACATTCAATTTCTTAAAAAACCGGGCTATATTATCAACATCTCGTCTTAAGAATGTTTCTGCATTAAGATGGTCGGTTGTTACAGATTGCCCCATATCTATTATCACCGGGGACATAGTATCTATGTCAACCAGTATATTATATTCTGAAAGGTCTGCATGGATAAGCTTTGCATCGCGATACAGAAGGGTCATGTATTCAAGTATCCTATTAAAAAAAAGCGGTGCTTCATCCTGTGTTATTTTTGCCTCCTTTAATTGCGGCATGGGAACCCCGTCTTTCCCGATAAACTCCATTAAGAGAATATTCCTTCTTGTGATATATGGTTCAGGCACCCTCACACCTGCATCTTTTGCTCGTTGCAAATTCTTGAATTCCTTTTTTGCCCATGCAAGTATGATATCATTTTTTGTCTGTTTGATGCCCACAAACCGCGGGTCTCCTATAATATATTCTTTCATGGCTTGGAAATTAGCTGTGGACATCATGTATATCTTGACCGCGACCTCTCCTTTGCTTTTTGAGATGGCATGGAAGATATTTGCCTCTTTTCCAGTACTTACAGAACCCCCCATAGCATCGATATACCCTTTACGTGCAAGCTCATATAGAGCCATCAGTGTGGCTGTATCAAACACGTCAGAAAACACCTCTTTCCGGCTGGAATCCTTGATGCGCATCCGGAATTCGTCGATGATCTCATCCATTCTATGGAGCTTTTTGTCACTGACCATACTCTTGTTTTAACTTTTTAAAAATCCTTTGCGCTGCAGCCAGTTAACCTGCGGTCCGCTGTATTTCCAGACGATATCAGCCTTTTCGTTCTGGAAAGACCAGGGCACCACAATAACAATATCCCCTTCCATCATCCAAATACGCTTCTTTATCTTCCCTGGAATACGAGCGAGCCTCACAACACCGTCCATACACCTGACCCTTATTTTATTCGCCCCCAGCAGGGTTTCAACAGTAGCAAGCACCTCATTGGCGCTTTTTTGGGGGATCCTGACCCTTGTGAATTCCTCAGGTGGACCGGTTTTCTGTTGCTGTTTCAGTATAACACCTCATGTTAATGCTCTTTATTGTTTCCGCTATATGTAAAGGTTACTGAGTAATGGATGAAGATCAGTTAATAGTGCGAAAGTATTATCATAATAAGTGCATATATGCTTAATCCGCGAACCCGGAGAAAAAAGATGCCAGTCAAACATAAAGAACCACTTATTATGCACCCGCGCCCAAGTTCTATCGTGGCTGCGTTATACACCTTAAGGGACCTTGATACCGATGTCGTGATACTGCACGGACCACCCGGCTGCAGCTTCAAACACGCTCGCCTTCTTGAAGAGGACGGGATGAGAGTTGTTACAACATCTCTTGATGAATCAGGCTTTGTATTCGGGGGGCACGATGCACTTGTTGAGGTGCTCGAGAAAGTGATCAAACGCTTTAACCCGAAACGGATAGGTATCGTTGGGACATGTGCGAGTATGATAATAGGAGAAGAACTCCATGAGGCTGTCATGGACGTCCAGCCAGATGTCCCCGTGATCGAAGTAGAGGTGCACGCAGGATACAGGGACAACACAAAAGGCGTGATAATCGCCCTTGAATCAGCGCTGGCAGCCGGGATCATTGGCGAGGCTGAGTTCGAGAGGCAAAAAGCGCTCCTTAAGGAAGCCACCATGGTCGAGAAGCGCCACGGCGCAGCAAGCAAGGAGTATCTTGCTCCAAGCAGGGGGGATTTGAAATATAAAGTGGCGGAAAGGTTGATCGAACTTATCAAGCAAGGGAAAAAAGGTCTAAACATCCTTAACGCCAAAAAAGAGACTGCCTTCATGTTCGCAGATATCAACCTTGCGGTAGCGCAGGTCGCAGAAAAGCTAGGGTCAGGCTCCAATATAATAAATATGGTGAATCTTGATGAGAACCTGGGGCTTCCCAAGAACAGGAGGAACGCCCGTGAAATTAACGAAGACCTCAGGAAGGCGGGGATGGAAATTCATCACATCATCGGAGGACTGGATGAGTATCCCATAGCGGGAAATACTGCAAGCACGATAATCGGAGAAAAATACCAGGATTACGATTTTGCAGTGATAACAGGCGTGCCACACGCTCTTCCCATGGACAACATAAAGAACATGGAATTATTCTCGATCACCAACGGTCCGCGTCAGGTCGTACCGCTAAAAGAAATGGGACATAAGCACGTCGTGGTTGAGATAGACCTGCACCCCAAGACGCTGGGAGTGAACCACATTGTTGAATCAGAGTTCGGCGCAACGCTTCGAGAGATGGTGAAAGATGCCTAAGCAGATCGCGATATACGGAAAAGGCGGGATCGGGAAATCAAGCACTGCTTCGAATGTCGCTGCAGCATGCGCTGACGAGGGCTACCGCGTTACGATAATCGGATGCGACCCAAAAAGTGACTCCTCGATTACCTTGCTCCGGGGAAGGCGCATACCCACCATCATGGATCTGATGAGGGAGGGTGAGGACATAAAGGAAGATGATATCGTTTTCACAGGATATAAAGGTGTGAAATGTGTGGAGATAGGCGGCCCTGAGCCGGGAATAGGTTGCGCAGGCAGGGGCATCATAGTGGCTATCGGGCTGCTGAGGAAGATCTCAACTGCGATAGAAGATACAGACCTTGTTATTTACGACGTGCCAGGCGATATCGTGTGCGGCGGGTTTGTGGCGCCTGTAAAGAAAGGACTGGTGAAAGAGGCGTATGTGCTCACATCCGGCGAATACATGCCCCTGTATGCAGCAAATAACATCTGCAAAGGACTTTCACGCCTCGAAATGACGCTAAACGGTGTTATCTGCAACTCGCGCGGCGCGCCGAATGAAGAAAAAATCGTCAGCGAATTTGCAAAAGAGATAGGGAGTCAGCTACTTGCGTTTATTCCAAAGGATGTTCTGGTTCAGACCTGCGAAAGGGATGGATTTTCAGTTATTGAAAAGGTGCCTGATTCAGCCATTGCAGGTGTTTACAGGGAACTTGCAAAGGTCATAATGGCTGATAAAGAAGCAAAAATCGCCGTGCCGCTTTCTGATATGCGGCTGAGACAACTGACCAGGATTTAACCGCAGATGAACGCAGATGAACGCAGATTAATTTTCAAGCAGGAGGTATCACATAGAATGACCGACATGCTCGACATCCCCCGCATCCTTATAGCAGGCGACCGCTCCTCAGCAGGAAAGACCACCATTTCTATCGGCATAATGTCGGTGCTGCGCGACATGGGATATAAAGTGCAGCCTTTCAAGGTAGGACTCGATTTTATAGACCCGAGCTACCATACGGAAGTTACTGGCAGGTATTCGCGAAACCTTGATGGCTACCTGATGTCTGAGGCTGCATTACAGGAGGTATATTCCCACGCAGTTGAAGGTGCTGATATCGCCATCATCGAAGGTGTTCGCGGGCTTTTTGAAGGCCTTTGCGCCACAAGCGATATCGGGAGCACGGCGCAGATAGCCAAGCTCCTTGACTGCCCTGTTATCCTTGTCATCAATGCAAGGAGCATCACACGAAGCACTGCTGCGCTTGTCTCTGGATATAAGTCATTTGATCCTGAAGTAAATATCGTAGGAGTGATACTGAACAACATCGGCAGCAGCAGGCATGCCGATAAAGCAAGAGAAGCCATTGAGACCTATACCGGCACTCCTGTTATAGGTGAGATACCGCGCAACGACTCAATGAAGATCTCAATGAGGCATCTGGGTCTTATCCCCGCGCTTGAGGGAAGGCGCAAGCTTGCTGATTTTGATGAGAATCTCGGGAAGATAAAAAATATTATCAAAGAGGGCATCGATATTGAGAGGTTGATATCCCTTGCAGGGAGAGCGCAACCAGTTATTAAGCCGAAAGAGGACATTTTCAAACCCGCAGCTTCAAAGGATAATGTACGGCTCGGAGTGGCTCTGGATGAGGCATTCAATTTCTACTACCGTGATAACCTTGACTTACTTGAACTTGCTGGAGCAGAGCTTGTTTATTTCAGTCCTGTGAATGACAGAGCTCTCCCTCAGGTCGATGGTCTGTATATTGGCGGCGGCTACCCTGAATTATTCGCTCGGGAGCTTGAAGATAATGAGGGTATGAGGCACGCTGTCAACCAGGCTTCTGGTGAAATGCTGCCCATATACGCGGAATGCGGCGGGCTCATGTATCTGACGCAGGAGATAAAGACCGATGTTACTGGGACAGGGAAACATAATATCGCAGAGATGGAAGGGGGCACTTTCAGTATGGCAGGCGCGATCCCGGGGAGGACGCTTATGGGGCACAAAAGGGTTGTGAGCTACAACGTGGGAAGTTTCGTGATAGATAACGTTATAGGGCGGGCGGGTGCTTCGTTCATAGGGCATGAATTCCACCATTCAGAGATCGTGGATATCCCGGAAGATACTGCGTTTGCCATAAGGCTTAGGCGGGGAACTGGAATAAAGGGCGAACTTGACGGCATCCTGGTGGGGAATACAATGGCAGCTTACGCGCATTTGCACGCTGCATCTTATATAGGATTTGCAGGGTCTTTCGTGAATTTCATCATGGAAAGACTTTAGCATCCCTTTATTTTTTCTTTGATTTCTCTTTTATAAGGAACTTAAGCAAATCCTTGCTCAGCCTGGTCTCTCTTCCAAGCCTGTCAAGCACAGCTTGTTCGGATAAGCCGCTTGCCTTGAGTTCCTGCATCCTTTCAAAGACCTCTGGTTTTATCTCCGAGTATTCGTTTATGTCTTTCCTGTGTCCCCAGACATCGCCTTCCAGCAGCGAAATATCCTGCATTTCCAGAAATATTCTGGTGGAGTTGGAGATCGTCTTGATATAGGAACTTGGAATATGTATCGCTTTTACGTTGGGGCATGCCTGAACTAGCGAAAAAATATCCTTGTTAGACGGTCTGAATGCAAGATGGATTATTTTTTCACTCGATCCGAGCGAGTTGATCTCTTCTTTTGAGCTAACTACCCTGATTCTCATATTATTTTACCTCCTGTTGCCTGAAAATCTTATACAATCTAACCCTATAAATAATTTTCTAAAATGAAAGGATATTTAGACTGAGTGCTATATCATACTATGTTTTTCATTTCTATTCCTTGCAGCCAGGTTTGCTATCCTGGCAGCAAAGGCTCCTGCAACAAACCCTGCATCGATGTTGACCACAGCCAGCACTGAACAGGACTGGAGCATGGAGAGAATCGCAGCCTCACCCCTGCCCCCAGCACCGTAACCAGTAGAAACCGGTACACCGATAACTGGTACATCCATTAGCCCTGCCACGATCGCGGGGAGTGTCCCCTCGCGTCCAGCAGCTACTACGACTGCATCCACTCCATCGAAAGTAAGTTTACCAAGTTCAGGGAACAACCTGTGTATGCCTGCAACCCCAACGTCATATATGGTGGTAACCTCGCATCCCATCTCACAAGCTATTTCTTTTGCCTCTTCTGCAACAGGAATATCCGCAGTCCCTGCAGAGATAACGCCTACCCTGCCCCCTGTCTTTACGGCTGGAAGACCTATTACAGCAACTCGGGCTCGTTCTGACCATCTGATATCCTTACCCATTTCCGTTGCAAGAGAGCACAGAGCTCTGTAATTTTCCTCACTGGCACGAGTGATAATAGCCCTTCCTTCGTTTTTTATTTGTACCCTTGCTATAGAAACCACATCATCACAGGTCTTGCAATCAGCTATAATAGCTTCCGGGATGCCAGTGCGCCTTTTTCTGTGGACATCCACCCTGGCAATGCCGGATAATTGCTCATAACTTGATACCTTAAGCTGCCTTTCGGCTTCTCTAAGACTTATCTCGTTATTCTTAAATTTTTTCAGGATATCAGATAGATCCATACTCTAACATAAGCATGCATATAGATTATTCTTATGCATTACTAAAAAAAAGAAAAAAATGGCCTGGCAGTACCCTCGTTGCCAGACCTTTAAATTTTACACTATCTGGTCGATTATTGACCTATTTAGTCCCTTGACCATTGGGATCCTGGTTTTCAAACCCGATGCTTTAGAACTTGCCGCTGAAGGTATTTTCTCACTGCCTGGACCTATTATCTGGGCTGACTTGATACCGGTCATTATAGCCATGCAGCGTACTTTACTCTCGTAATCCTTTCTTACTCTTGCTCCCCATATTACATTTGCCTGGGAGTCAAGTTCATAAGTCAATGAAGATGCTACCTCTTCTGCTTCGTGAAGAGACATATCGGGTCCGCCTGTGATGTGGAGCAGGCATCCCGTCGCGCCATTTGTGTCCACATCCAGCAGCGGATGGTTCAATGCTGCTCTGACAACCTCTTTTGCCTTATCCTGTCCCTTTGCTTCTCCGACAAGCATTACAGCGAGTCCTCCTCCTTTCATTATTGCCCTGACATCTGCATAGTCAAGGTTAATGAGGGAGGGCTGTGTGATCGTTTCAGTGATGCCTTTTACAGTCTCTGATATCAACTGATCCATAACTGAGAATGCCTGGTCGATCGGAAGATTAGGCACATAGTCAAGAAGCCTGTTATTATCAAGCACGATAACAGTATCTGCGCAGTTCCGCAGGTCGTCTAGTCCTTCTTCTGCTTTTACCATCCTTGCACGCTCTACCCTGAACGGGCTTGTAACCATACCGATCACGATTGCGCCCTGGTCCTTGGCTACCTGCGCCACTACCGGCGCCACACCAGTTCCAGTTCCTCCACCCATGCCGGCTGTGATAAATACAAGGTTTGCGTTCTTCAGCACGTCTTCAAGTGTACCCCGCGCAAGTTCTGCGGCTCTCCTCCCTATCTCAGGGAATCCGCCAGCTCCGAGGCCTCTTGTAATAGACTTTCCAATAAGTATTTTCTTATCCGCCTGGATGATATCAAGGTGAATCTTATCCGTGTTTATCGCTATCGTTTCCGCGCCCGATACTCCTATATTATAAAGGCGGTTCACGGTGTTATTTCCGCCACCGCCGCATCCGACTACGACGATCCTGGGCGTCCCGAAATCTTCCATATCTTCTGCTCCGCATGCTGTTGATTTCTTCAACAGCTGCTCTTTTTCCGCCATTTTTAATGCATCTTGTACAAATGATTCCATGTTCATCCCCTCAATTGGTGTATTATTGCTCTTCTCCTTTCAATCGCAGGAAACTATCAGCATGTTTTGCCTGCTCCTGCACTTTTCCTAGTAATTCCATCCTGCCTGCCAGTTTCACGCTTCTCTGATCGATCAGATCTCTAATAGCCGTCCTGATTGCTTCACTTGCGGACGGAAATTCACCATATTCCACTAACATGTCGATCATTTTTAATTGCTGTTCCGGGAGCCTTAGTGTTACTCTTTGCATTTTGATATCTCCCAAAGGGAGGAGGCTATATGGCATACAACTGTACGCTCTTCGTGCGACAATTGTACGCCACATGTCTGACACTAAGTCTGACATTAAACTATATAAATCTATCGTTAGAATAAATATATTTAGTTTTTATATTAATAAATGCCAGTTTTATCAAAAGTATTGGAGAAACCGACAAAACTTTAAGCATTGTTGAAGTGTAGAGGCTTGAAAGTGATACGATGCAGATACTACTTATTCATTCAGATTACATAGAATACGAAACTAAGAAAAGTACGCCAGTAGCTGAAAAAATAGAAGACAGCCTCAAAAAGGGACGGATGGACGAGGCTCTGACCGTTTTTATTGCTGTGGAGAAAAGCGATGAGGATAGCATCGAATATGCAATAAAGCAGACCGCCGAAGAGATCAAAAAAGTAACAGATCAGGTCAAGACAAACAGGGTCATGCTCTATCCATATGCGCATCTGAGTTCAAGCCTGGCTTCACCAAAATCAGCGGTCGAGACACTTAAAAAGCTTGAAGAACGACTTAAAGAAGCATCTTTTGAGGTAAAACGGGCCCCATTTGGCTGGTACAAGTCATTTACTATAAAATGCAAGGGGCACCCCCTTTCAGAGCTTTCAAGGACGATAAGGCAGGGCGAACAAAAATGCTTGACCGTTGTCAAGGAGAAGGAGGAAATGGTATCCGAAGCACTGAAATCAGAAGCTAAAGCCACTTCGTACTGGCACATACTCACACCGGACGGGCAACTCCTGAAACCCGATGATTTTGATTTTACTGGATATGACAACCTCAAGAAATTCGTTAATTACGAAATACATAAGAGCAGGGCTGTTGACAAGATACCACCGCATGTGGAACTCATGAGGCGGCTTGAGCTTGCTGATTACGAGCCTGGTTCTGACTCCGGGAACATGCGATTTTATCCGAAAGGAAGGCTTGTGAAGAGCCTGCTTGAGAACTATGTGCTTGACGAAGCTGCGAAAAAAGGCGCCATGGAAGTAGAAACGCCAATAATGTATGACATGAACCATCCCACGCTTAAGAAATACCTTGACCGCTTCCCTGCGCGGCAGTACTCCATAGAGGCTGACAAGAAAATGCTTTTCCTGCGTTTCGCGGCTTGCTTCGGGCAGTTCCTGATGAACCATGACATGACGATCTCGTACCGGAACCTGCCTCTTCGTATGGTAGAACTTACACGGTACAGCTTCAGGAAAGAGCAGAGTGGTGAGCTTGTAGGGCTCCGTCGGCTTCGTGCTTTTACAATGCCTGATATGCATACTTTGTGCAAAGACATGGATGAGGCAGTAGCACAATTTAACGAGCAGTATAATATGTGCATCAATGTGCTGTCAATGATCGGGCTTTCACTTGATGATTATGAGGTAGCCATACGGTTCACGCGTGATTTCTATAATGAAAACAGGGATTTCATTGTAAATCTTGTAAAGATAGTGAACAAGCCAGTGCTTATAGAACTCTGGGACCAGAGGTTCTTTTATTTCGTGCTTAAATTCGAATTCAACTATATCGATGCATTGAGTAAAGCCAGTGCCCTCTCAACTGTCCAGATAGATGTTGAGAATGCACAGAGATACGGCATAAAGTACATCGATTCAGACGGATCGGAAAAAAGACCTTTCATCCTCCACTGTTCTCCCAGCGGAGCTATCGAGCGGTGCATCTATGCCCTGCTTGAAAAGGCGTACATGAACTCCGAGAAGGGCATCGTCCCAATGCTGCCTGTCTGGCTGTCACCAACGCAGGTGCGAGTTATTCCTGTAACGGAAAAACACATGGAATACGCACAAAAAGTTGCAGGCAAGCTGAACGGAAGAGTTGACGTTGATGACAGGGAGGAAACAGTAGGAAAGAAGATCCGTGATGCAGCAAAAGAATGGGTTCCTTACGTGGCTGTTGTCGGGGATGAAGAAGTTAAAAGCGGAGGCGTTACAGTTACAGTAAGGAGTGAATCCCAGCCGAATAAGCCAGTAAATGTAAAAATGACAGTGCTGGAACTTAATGAGAGGGTTTCGAAAGATATTGCAGGATACCCGTTCAAGAGAAACCCGCTCTCAATGAATCTATCAGCAAGACCAAGATTTGTGTAGTTCCAGGCATAAGTTTTTATTAGATTACTGCGTGAGGGAATAAAAATTAAATTAATGAATTCACAATCCAAGAGGATCAATATATGAGATGGCAAGGTAAATCAACACGAAAATACACTAGCGGTAGGATAATAAGTGCAAGAAGCAAGAGAAGATATGAACTTGGCGGGGATGAGGCGAACACTCACCTCGGGGAAACTATAAGAAAAACCGAGAGAACATTGGGTGGAAAAGATAAGATACGATTATTAAGAGACTCAACTGCCATAGTTACAGATCCGAAAACAAAGACTGCAAAGAAAGTAAAGATCGAGACAGTTACAGGCAATCCTGCGAACATTCACTTCGTCAGGCGAAATATATTAACAAAAGGTGCAATAATCAAAACTGAACTCGGCCCTGCTCGAGTGACAAACAGGCCAGGACAGGAAGGCAGCATTAACGCTGTGCTTATTCCTGGAAGTTAACATACCCGGCAACCTGTCGGGAACTTCTTTTTGTTTGGAGATTTTATCCCGTAACGGGAATATGCTGAATTAAATCCGTTACGGAAAATGATAGTGAATATTCCGTTACGCAATGTTTTCAGAGCAAACACGTTACGCATTTTATCCATTACAATTCCGTGACGGCAAAAAATTTACAAAGTTTCTCACTTTCAATAATAAACAATATTTTTAATTAATTATAAGCATGTATTTATATATAGTAGGTTTGACCTTCGAGTAGTACATCCATACTTAAAAAACAGTGTGATTCGTATAGGCATATAAGAATATTTATTTTTTTATTATGAAATCTGTCAGCTGATAGCGAAATGAGCCTTATAATAATATAATGACTTCAACGTGTGTAAAAATCCACAACTTTTTCTCTGTGATTTCGATGCATAGTATGGAAAAATTAACAACGAACTTGTACGAACTCGTACGAACTCACGTTTCTGGAGTTCGTTTCAGTTCGCATTAGTTCGTTGTTTTTCTCTATACTTTTTTCAGGTTCATTTTGGACAATAGTTCATGGCTGACTCTGTGTCAATTTTTTTTCGAAAAAGCAAAAATCACCCGAATTCCCTCAAAAACTGCGTATAAGGTAGATTATACGCAGTTTTTATATACTAAAAAGGACGATCATATACTAAATATGTTTAGAAAAAGGGACTAACATGAAACAAGACACTGAACCAACACTGAAGAAACTTGAGACCGAACTGAAACTCAGAGGTTTCTCCAGACAGACCTCAAAGATGTATCTGTTCTATAACCGCAAGTTCCTTGAGTTCATAAAAAAAACTCCTGATGAAGTTGAAGAAGACGATATCAGGGAATTCCTTGCTTACAAAATGTCGGATGATTCACTCTCCAACGCTTCAATAGCTCTCATCAAGGCATCACTGAAATTTTATTATATGGATATGCTGGGAAAGAACCTGGCTCTTGTTAGAACCCCTAAGGCTTCAAAGAAATTGCCGGTGATCTTGACCCGCAGCGAAATAAAAAACCTCCTTGAAAACACGCAGAACAAAAAGCACAGGCTTTTGATAGAACTGTTGTACTCGTCAGGATTGCGGCTATCGGAATGCATCAATCTGAAATACACTGACCTTGATCTTGATGAAGGCACAGGCTGGGTGCGTCTTGGAAAAGGCAGCAAGGACAGGCTCTTTATCATTTCAGAAACCTTTAGCAAAAATCTTCAGGATTATAAAAAACAAAGCGGAGCCGATGGGAAAGGATACATTCTCATGGTGAATGGCAGGAAGATGTCCCCGCGCGGCATCCAGCATGCGATAAAAGTTTGTGCCAGGAGGGCTGGCATCGAGAAGGATGTCCATGTGCACACGCTCCGTCATTCGTTTGCGACACATCTTCTTGAGAACGGCTTGGACATCAGGAAGATCCAGAAGCTGCTCGGGCACTCGAATTTACAGACCACGCAGATATACACGCAGGTGTCGAGCGAGGAGATCAAAAAGATCAAGAGCCCGCTGGATATGCTGTAAAAATTCCGTTACGGGATTATTTTAAAAATGTTGCGTAACGGCATCTTTATATTAATGTAACGCATTAATAACTAATATGGCTGAGAGAAAATATACACGATGGAAAAAATGCCTTATTTGCAGTGATTTTGTGAAACTTATGTTCCCTGAGGATGCAAAGGAAATGCTCATTATCTATGAGCCCCGGGAAGGAATGAGCAACGATGCCAGGAACTGGAAAAAAAAGCAGCTTGGATATATCCACAAAGCCTGTCTTAACAAAGCAAATTCAATGCTAAGGATTAAGTCCATTGAGACAGACGAGGATGCTGCCGAGGTAGTATAGTGGCTTACAAAGATCTACGTGAATTCATAGAGGTCCTTGATAAAAAAGGATTGCTCAAAAGAGTTAAAACAGAGGTCAGCGCCGAGCTTGAAATCACAGAAATACTTGACAGGGTAGTAAAAAATAACGGTCCTGCGCTTCTATTTGAGAACGTTTTGGGAAGCCAGATCCCCGTGTTCGCAAATGCTTTTGGCACTATGGAACGTATGTGCCTTGCTCTTGAAGTAAACGACCTTGATGAAATTGGCTCCCGCATCCGGAAACTCCTGGAATTCGAAGCCCCAAAGAGCATATGGGAAGGAATAAAGATGCTTCCAATGGTGGCTGAACTATCGTCATTTCCACCAAAGCATGTAAACAGCGGACCATGTAAGGAAGTGATACTCAGGGAAGGATTCTCTCTTGAGGTTTTTCCAGTGCTGAAATGCTGGCCAGAGGACG